>NZ_JAJFEB020000292.1:0-207 GCF_020709765.2 Clostridium pacaense | reverse complement strand
CCGAGGCCATACAAGCGATTGTATGGAAAGAAACAAACTTGTAAACGCGAAAGCGTTTAAGAAGAACCTAGAACCAAGGAGTCCAACGCTATGGACTTCGACTGACACCCGCACCCGCAGGTGGAAGTCATCTTGGTTAAGCTGATAAGAGCGCAGGGTGGATGCCTTGGCACTAAGAGCCGATGAAAGACGTGATAAGCTGCGAAA
>NZ_JAJFEB020000291.1:0-215 GCF_020709765.2 Clostridium pacaense | reverse complement strand
GGAAGACGAAAGATTTCTGGTGCCGATGCGCTTAGGGGACACACCCGTTCCCATCCCGAACACGATGGTTAAGACCTGAGCGGCCGATGGTACTATGCTGGAGACGGCATGGGAGAGCAGGTGGGTGCCAGATTACCGTGGGGGTGTAGCTCAGTTGGGAGAGCACCTGCCTTGCAAGCAGGGGGTCAAGAGTTCGAATCTCTCCATCTCCATTC
>NZ_JAJFEB020000290.1:0-219 GCF_020709765.2 Clostridium pacaense | reverse complement strand
GGGAGGCGTAGCCGATGGACAACAGGTTGAGATTCCTGTACCATGCATCATCAGAACTGTGGGGACACAGAAGGACAACACATCCCGGGAATGGGAATACCGGGGCAAGCGGGGTAGGGGTTAAGCTGGCAAATCCGTTTAACAACCCGAAGACGTGACGCGGAGCGAACTGAAGTAGCGAAGTGTGTGATTCCGGCTGTCAAGAAAAGCCGCTATCGT
>NZ_JAJFEB020000289.1:0-220 GCF_020709765.2 Clostridium pacaense | reverse complement strand
TCTTCATCGTATTTCCGTTCCCACATAAGTACCGTTCTTGGGGATGGAATATTAAAATGAGCGGCAGTCTGCTGTTGGGAGGCTCCTGTGCTATGCATATATTCTACAACAGAAACCTTAAAATCTCCACTGTATGTTCCAGGCCTTGTGCAAAGCCCGGCCTCCCCATTTTCATTATATAGATGAATCCACTTTCTCAAGGAGGATCTGTCCATGCAAT
>NZ_JAJFEB020000288.1:0-223 GCF_020709765.2 Clostridium pacaense | reverse complement strand
CTGACTACTTTGGTTTTTGTCGCATTCACTTTGAGGAACAGTTTTCTTTCTATCCAATCTGTAATGGATTTCATTACTCTGTTGGCTGCCATTTCACTTTTGGTAAATACCATTGTATCATCGGCATATCTTGCAAAACGAAGCCACCTCTGCTCCAGTTCTTTATCTAACTTGTCAAGATACACATTGGATAGCACGACTGACAAGGGGCCGCCTTGCGGTA
>NZ_JAJFEB020000287.1:0-227 GCF_020709765.2 Clostridium pacaense | reverse complement strand
TTTCGCAGCTTATCACGTCTTTCATCGGCTCTTAGTGCCAAGGCATCCACCCTGCGCTCTTATCAGCTTAACCAAGACGACCTCCACCTGCGGGTGCGGGTGTCAGTCGAAGTCCATAGCGTTGGACTCCTTGGTTCTAGGTTCTTCTTGAACGCTTTCGCGTTCACAAGTTTGTTTCTTTCCATACAATCGCTTGTATGGCCTCGGATGTCTTGTTTATCCTAATT
>NZ_JAJFEB020000286.1:0-229 GCF_020709765.2 Clostridium pacaense | reverse complement strand
ATATACTTTTTTTAAGGAAAGAAAGGTGGGATTGAATGAAATACGCTGACAGAACCGGACGTATCCATGGCAGCGATACATTACAGGACAGATATCTGCGTCTTCTCTACGGCAGTCTCCCCGGGCGTTTGTTTTTAACGCCGCCGTTTGGTTCCCACCGCTCCGTCGAACACCCCTTTGTACACTTCAATGGGATTCAGGCCCGTAAGCGCGAAGATAACGCCTGTAC
>NZ_JAJFEB020000285.1:0-229 GCF_020709765.2 Clostridium pacaense | reverse complement strand
TACTCCGCAGGGCCACCAGGGACAGCCTGGTACTCCTGGCTGAACTTGGCTCCGGCACGGACCAGGCTGAGGGACTGGGGATTGCAATCGCCATACTGGAAGAACTGCGCCTTCGCGGCTGCCTGTACCTGGTGACCAACCATTACCCGGAGGTCAAGTCCTATGCAAGGAAACATGGGGAAATCGTCAGCGCAAGGATGGCGTTTGACAGGGAAAACCTAAGGCCCCT
>NZ_JAJFEB020000284.1:0-229 GCF_020709765.2 Clostridium pacaense | reverse complement strand
GACAGCCGGTACATGGATAAGATTCATGAGATGGCGGTAAAGGGCCAGCCCATCACTGCCGCCATGGGTACCCAGATGCACATGCCGGGGTGGGACGACATCCTGTTTTTAGGGGCACAGTTAAATCCTATGCAGTTAGATGAGCATGCCCCGGTTACGACGGAGACCATTATCGGGCAACATGCAAGCAAACCCATGGTACTGGAGCCTCCGGTGCATATCTCCCATC
>NZ_JAJFEB020000283.1:0-229 GCF_020709765.2 Clostridium pacaense | reverse complement strand
TTTTGAAGATGATAGAGAATGAGGAGAGAAAACACAAGAGGACAATCATACCGTGCAGGCTGGTTGTGAGGGAGACAATCTGACGGAAGTGCGGCTGGGACAAGGCGGCTGGGACATAGCGGTTGGGACAAGTTAGCTGGGATATGGCGGCTAGGAAATAGTGTTGATGATTGGAAAACCTTTTCATTACGGTGAAAGGGTTTTTTATTTTACGTAAAGATTAAACGTT
>NZ_JAJFEB020000282.1:0-229 GCF_020709765.2 Clostridium pacaense | reverse complement strand
CACTGTAACCGTAGGCAGTTCCATCTACGGAAAAACCACAGGAATGAATACTTCCATTCTCGGCGCCTCCAAATACTGGGTTTACTGCGGAGGTAATATCGTGGTCACGGAAAACAGCCGGATTTCCGGTGAAGGGGCCATGGACTCTTACAGGACCTATGGCGTTTTCTGCGATGCCGGACACGCCATGACCACCGCCATGTCGGTCTCAGCCGGAAGTTCTGTCAGC
>NZ_JAJFEB020000281.1:0-229 GCF_020709765.2 Clostridium pacaense | reverse complement strand
CCTGTAGCCTCTTGGAGTTACCATATACTGCCCGATTTTCCTTGTCTGCGTGCTGCCTATATAGACGGTTGTAAACATATCCACAGCCCTGTCCTTCATTTCCCCCATGCTCATCACCTCCATGTGCTGTCCGTCCCTGCCTATATTGGATACAAGGCCGCACACCATATCCTCACCCCGGTACTTAAGGATCCGCTCACATGCCTGCCTGAAATAATCCGGTCTTCCC
>NZ_JAJFEB020000280.1:0-229 GCF_020709765.2 Clostridium pacaense | reverse complement strand
CTGCCCTCCTCATATTGTTTCTGATTGGCCCTGACTATGACGTCCATCACCGCCTGATAGAGCGGGTCGTTCTTCTTACCCTTATATTCCCTGGCCAGCGGCTCTATATCCAGCTTGAGGTCCAGCCCCTTCCGGAGCCTGCCAAGCCAGGCGTATTCTTCTTTTGACAACTGTTCTGTTACCAGCAGCTGCACAGGGAAGATAAAGTCCTCTATGTAATAGATGCCCT
>NZ_JAJFEB020000279.1:0-230 GCF_020709765.2 Clostridium pacaense | reverse complement strand
CCCTGGCCCGGTGTATGTATACCGCCATGTGGATCGCAGGCTCGGCCATGAAGGAAACCACCCAGCACTGCATTCTTTGGTGTGTCCTGCATTATCTGCTCAGTGTTCTTTTCCTCGTCGGAATCATCCCCACGCTGTGGGTTGTATAGGAGGTATCGGTATGAAAAAAGGCTCACAAATATTTTACCAGCTCTTTGGCTGGGGCGCTTATACATCCATCTTTGCCGGAG
>NZ_JAJFEB020000278.1:0-230 GCF_020709765.2 Clostridium pacaense | reverse complement strand
CCCAAATCTATGGCCTGTTTCTGTGATTTGATGGCCTTAGCCGTACCTTTCACGAAAATCTCCCCTTCGTCCTGCTTACAGATGCCGTAGAGGATTTTCATCAATTTGGATTTGCCTGCCCCGTTCTCCCCCAGGAGGTAGAGGATTTCCCCCTCCTCGATAAGGAAATCCACATTATCAAGGGCGCGGACCAAGGGGTACTGCTTTTTAATGCTCCTCATTTCAACTGC
>NZ_JAJFEB020000277.1:0-230 GCF_020709765.2 Clostridium pacaense | reverse complement strand
GGACAGCCCTGGGAGATGTCCTTACCTATGCTTATACTCCGGACGGAACGGATGTCCAGCCAACGGAGCACGTTTACTTTGCCGGTTACCGCAGGTCTGACGGCAAGGCGGGTCTCCGCAATGAAATCTGGATTATTCCAACGGTAGGATGTGTGAATTCCATTGCCAAGGCGCTTGAGGCCCAGGCCAGGGAAATGGTAAAGGGCAGTGTGGAGGATGTGATAGCATTT
>NZ_JAJFEB020000276.1:0-230 GCF_020709765.2 Clostridium pacaense | reverse complement strand
CCTGGTAGGACTTCAGGGCTTTGAAAATAGTTTTCCCAACAAGCGCTCAGGGGGGATGCGACAGCGTGTGGGGATTGCCAGGGCTTACTGTAACGATCCCAAAGTAATGCTCATGGATGAGCCTTTCGGACATCTGGAGGCCCAGACGCGCTATATGATGGGGGAGGAACTGGAAAAAATCCGGCAGAAGGAAAAACGCACGGTTGTCTTGGTTACCAACAACATCGAGG
>NZ_JAJFEB020000275.1:0-230 GCF_020709765.2 Clostridium pacaense | reverse complement strand
GGGCGCATGACGGACCTGGGAAGCCAGCAAACATACAGCTGGCTTTATGAGGATTGTTCAGCCGGCGTGCACCCGGATAACCGGAAGGAAGACGCAAGCCGTTTTTCACTGGAATCCCTGCGTGAAAGCCGGGTACATAATAAGAATGAGGTATTCCTGGAATAAAAGCATCTGCTGGCGGACGGGGAGTATCACTGGATATCCACCCAGATCATCGATGTGGATAATCC
>NZ_JAJFEB020000274.1:0-230 GCF_020709765.2 Clostridium pacaense | reverse complement strand
AATGCAGTCAGTTCATATCTGTCCGTTTGTTTAAATAAATCCAGATGCTGCCAAAACTGGCATATTGCCTCGATGTCAAGGGAAGCAGCGGTCAGTTCAGCCACATCCTTACCGGAGAGGGCAATGGCCTGGAGACCCTGCGCACAATCCAGCAGGCGCATGCGAGCAACGGGCTGGGTTAAATCACAATTATCAGCAATTTCCTACTGCGAGCGGATCCTGGTTCCCAG
>NZ_JAJFEB020000273.1:0-230 GCF_020709765.2 Clostridium pacaense | reverse complement strand
GCAAATTACTTATATTTAACTTTGTCACAGCCTGCGAGGGCTGTGTGGATTGAAATTCTCAATCAGTGCATCCTGTAGCACCTGGGAGAAGTGTCACAGCCTGCGAGGGCTGTGTGGATTGAAATCTTTCTCACCTGGGAACCGCCAGGGGACGGTATCTGTCACAGCCTGCGAGGGCTGTGTGGATTGAAATAACCTGAACTTTGATAAGGCCATTGATGGCCTGGGTC
>NZ_JAJFEB020000272.1:0-230 GCF_020709765.2 Clostridium pacaense | reverse complement strand
ATATCAAATATACAGACGCCTGCAAATAAAATATCCCGGCTTTCAAAACTGATTTCAACCATACCACCCTGAACCATGTCCATTATTGAGTCCAGGATCCAGCCTGCATATTTTTTCTCAAGTCCTCCCGGAAAACCTGATATGCTGTGATGTTCATCCATACCTTCTCATCTAAAAATCCTGGCCATCATCCAATGCCCAACCGTATAGTTTAACAGCCCCTGTGCGGG
>NZ_JAJFEB020000271.1:0-230 GCF_020709765.2 Clostridium pacaense | reverse complement strand
GAAGATATGATTGGGGGCATGATTCCCAATGCGGCCTGTGTATGCGCAGGATACGGCGTCCATACATATCTTGTGGATACCCTGAAAAGCAACAGCAGAAAGACGGACATGATTGGTGATGATTTAAAAGCCCACGGTGTGAAGACAGAACTGCTCCGCTACCGTGAGGATATCCCGGACGCCAGGACGATCGGCATACTGACTGACAAGGAGCGCACCATACTGGTAGT
>NZ_JAJFEB020000270.1:0-230 GCF_020709765.2 Clostridium pacaense | reverse complement strand
CACCATTTTAAAGAACGGACGCAGGTTCACCTGCGCATGGGACGAACCCTATAGCCCGGAATGCCGACCCTATGTGGAGGGCAGTGGCTGGCTTCTCCACGAGGCCTTCTGCCTGTACCGCGACAGGGAGATATTCGAGCCATACGAAAAGCATCACAACACGGTAAAGGAAGCCTGTGAACTGGCCGAAAGCCTGCGCATCCCCAACCTGGTACTGTGGCATACAGAGG
>NZ_JAJFEB020000269.1:0-230 GCF_020709765.2 Clostridium pacaense | reverse complement strand
CGACAATAATGGGGTCAGCTATGCCGGGGCCAAGAAGCTGCTTAAAAAGGATGAACTGGAAGAATTTAAATGGACGGTCGAGGATTACATAAAGGCCGGCAAGGAAAATGCCGGGGACCAGCGCTGGATGAAGGAACTGGAGAATGCATCCGCCCGGCACCACATCTCATACCTGGAGGCCATGAAGCGCCAGATGCAGCAGCATGCGGAACTGCTGTCAACGGAGTTTG
>NZ_JAJFEB020000268.1:0-230 GCF_020709765.2 Clostridium pacaense | reverse complement strand
ACACTAGGAATTCCACTTACCTCTACTGCACTCCAGCCACACAGTTTCCACAGCAGTCCCGGGGTTGAGTCCCGGGCTTTCACTTCAGACTTGCCTCGCCGTCTACGCTCCCTTTACACCCAGTAAATCCGGATAACGCTTGCCCCCTACGTATTACCGCGGCTGCTGGTACGTAGTTAGCAGGGGCTTCTTAGTCAGGTACCGTCATTTTCTTCCCTGCTGATAGAGCT
>NZ_JAJFEB020000267.1:0-230 GCF_020709765.2 Clostridium pacaense | reverse complement strand
GCCGGAAGAAACAGCCATGGCCAATGCCATCGAGGCCGCCATCAATTCGATTTTTGCCAGCAGCCTGACAACCGTGGTGGGCTTCCTGGCCCTGGTGTCCATGAAGTTTAACATCGGGTTCGACATGGGCCTGGTGCTGGCAAAGGGAATCATTTTCAGCCTGATTACCGTGGTATTCTTAATGCCGGCCATGATCCTCAAGTTCACGAAGTGGAATGACAGGACCAGGC
>NZ_JAJFEB020000266.1:0-230 GCF_020709765.2 Clostridium pacaense | reverse complement strand
CAAAACCAAGTAATGAAGGTTAAAGATAACTAGCCAAGCTAAGTAGTCTGAAACCAAGGAACACTCTTTACGGGGGTGTCCGCAAACGTAACGGTCCTGAGAGACGGACCGCAACTAATGCGGACTAAGTTTTCACGTAACACTCGTGGAAGGCCTCGTGTAAGTGAAAAACTTATAATTTGAGAGTTTGATCCTGGCTCAGGATGAACGCTGGCGGCGTGCCTAACACA
>NZ_JAJFEB020000265.1:0-230 GCF_020709765.2 Clostridium pacaense | reverse complement strand
TGTGTTAGGCACGCCGCCAGCGTTCATCCTGAGCCAGGATCAAACTCTCAAATTATAAGTTTTTCACTTACACGAGGTCTTCCACGAGTGTTACGTGAAAACTTAGTCCGCATTAGTTGCGGTCCGTCTCTCAGGACCGTTACGTTTGCGGATACCCCCGTAAAGAGTGTTCCTTGGTTTCAGACTACTTAGCTTGGCTAGTTATCTTTAACCTTCATTACTTGGTTTTG
>NZ_JAJFEB020000264.1:0-231 GCF_020709765.2 Clostridium pacaense | reverse complement strand
CTGGCCCTTTGATCCAGATCAGGTAGGTTTAAGCGAATTCCTTCCAACCCAGAGCATTGGCAGCGGCCACGCCATGGGCCACCGGGCAGGGGCGCCACAAGCTCCTGGAATACGCTGCATATATGCTGAACCACGATGTAACCGACCCGTCCAGGACCGTGTATGCCGAAGAGGTAGAGTCTGCCGGAATGCGGATCAAGGAAGTCCTTGGCCTCCACGAAGGCGAGGAAA
>NZ_JAJFEB020000263.1:0-231 GCF_020709765.2 Clostridium pacaense | reverse complement strand
ATGTGTGGCTTTGTCGACTGGGGCCCCAATGAGTCAAGCGCGATATTTGCAGCAGAGAATGTAGTTGGAATGCCCATGATGGATTATTTCCCTACCTACCAGGGGAAGACCGCAGCCATATTTATCCTTATCTGTGCCGTATTCCTGCCCATATATCTGAGGCATCTGGACAAAAAGGACGTATCAGCCGGAGGGACCGCGGTAACGGCGCAGATGCCCCAGGATGCCCGC
>NZ_JAJFEB020000262.1:0-231 GCF_020709765.2 Clostridium pacaense | reverse complement strand
ACCAACATCAAATCCGATATCCGTGAACTGTAAGGCGCGCTGACCAAAATCGGTGCCCTCTCCCGCCTTAACAAGTGTGACATAACCCTGGAACTGGCGGAGTAAGCCCTTAAGGACATCATATCGCCCAATGCCCAGCGGGGGGTCACCCCGGACCTGATCATCCAGATCGGATCAGACCATGATGGCCTGACCCCCCTTGATATCTCTTCCCATAAGAGGAACAAGGAG
>NZ_JAJFEB020000261.1:0-231 GCF_020709765.2 Clostridium pacaense | reverse complement strand
ATCCTGTGAAGGGCTTTCCGAAAATACCAAATAAAAATGCTATTTTCAGCAACGTGGAAAAAATGTTCCCGTCCATGTGCATAGTGGCTCCCAGAGGAAGTACGATTTCCCTTATATCCTTTGGCACGCCTATGTTCCTGGCAGCATCCAGGTTTACAGGCAGTGTTGCAACCGGACTCTCGGTGGCGATGGAGGTTGCCGCAGGAGGAAGGATGAATTTCCACATCCTCC
>NZ_JAJFEB020000260.1:0-231 GCF_020709765.2 Clostridium pacaense | reverse complement strand
ATAAAACTAATATGATAGGGGAACATTTATGAGTAAGAAGAAAACTTCTGAACTGAAAGAAATGACAATGGGCCACACGCTGTTTGGATTCCTAGCCCCCATTGTGCTCCTGATTACCCTGATTTATGCAGGGGCCGAAGTGGCGATTGCCATCCTGGCAGCCGTATTCCTGATGATTATTTATGGGGCGTACATGGGATACGCCTGGGACTCCATGGATAAGGCCAGGGC
>NZ_JAJFEB020000259.1:0-231 GCF_020709765.2 Clostridium pacaense | reverse complement strand
AGGAAGAGCCGGAGTCCCGGAGGAATATACCCGGGTTTTTAACAAGGATGTCGGAACTTGCAGCAAAAAACCGGGTGTACCTTGCGGTTTGGACGGCCATGTCTGAAGGCGGTTCCCTTTATAACGGGGTTGCCGTATTTAACAGAAGCGTGGAAATGATTGCAAAAGCTTATAAATCCAACCTCTGGCATTTTGATGGAAAGTGGTTTTCCCAATGGGAACCAGGCTGTG
>NZ_JAJFEB020000258.1:0-231 GCF_020709765.2 Clostridium pacaense | reverse complement strand
AGCGGACGGCGCTTGGTGGATGGGGACGGACGCGCTTGGTAGATAAGTACGGATGGCATGCTGTGTATAGGGAACGGTGGCATTCCGTGAATAGGGAATGGCAGCATGTGGATAAGAAGAAATGGACAGCTGGCCTGAGGGGATATGGGGATTCCCGTCAGGAGCAGCTGTCCCTTTTCCGGGAACTGGAACAGGAATATGAGGATATCCAGGTCATGATCCAGATGGGAT
>NZ_JAJFEB020000257.1:0-231 GCF_020709765.2 Clostridium pacaense | reverse complement strand
ATCCTGGTTCGATGTTTCCCGGTTCAATGTTTCCTGGTTCAATATAAGCCTATCATAATTCTATCTGTTCTTCTGTTTCCACAGGAAGCCGGAAACCGGAAATCCATTCGTCTTAACAGTCTTCACACAAGTCAAAATGATGGACCTGTCCGTCTTTTTCGGAAAAAGAATCCCATGCATGGTCAATTCCGATGGAACCTTCACGGATGATTCCATGCTCCACAATCAGCT
>NZ_JAJFEB020000256.1:0-232 GCF_020709765.2 Clostridium pacaense | reverse complement strand
CTGCACCATGCCGGCCCGTTCACTGGATGACCGGGACAGCTTTGGAAGAGGCATGGGCCGCGGACGCGGACGTGGGAGAGGCAGTTCCTCTGCTTACGGACGGGGCCGCAGGGGGGCAACCGACGGGGCTGCCATCGATTATGTCCTGGGCGAGGGCGATAGTCAGATGGCAAGGCTTTTCATGATGAACGATGATTTTCTCAGTTCTTCCATTGCCTGGGGATTCCTTACC
>NZ_JAJFEB020000255.1:0-232 GCF_020709765.2 Clostridium pacaense | reverse complement strand
AGAAGGAGAGGGGAGAGGAGGGAAGGGGAAAAAAAGAAAAAAGAGGGGGAGGAAAGGGGGAGGAAAAGGGAAGGGAGAAGGGGAGAGGGGAGGGGAAGAGGGGGGGGAAGAGGAAAGGGGAAGGGGGAAAAGGAAAGGAGAAGAAGGAGAGAGAAAGAGAAAAGGGGAAAAAGGAAGGAGAAAAAAGGGAAGGGAAGAAGAAACGGAAACAGGGGGAGAAGGGAGTATTATA
>NZ_JAJFEB020000254.1:0-232 GCF_020709765.2 Clostridium pacaense | reverse complement strand
GAAAGGGAAAAAAAGAGGGAAGGAAAAGAAGAGAGGAAGAGAGGGGAAAAGAAGGGGGAGGGGGAGAGAAAAGGGGAGGAGGGAGGGGAAGGAAGGGGAAGGGAAAAAGGGAGAAGAAGGAGGGGAGGGAAGGAAGGGGAGAAAAAGGAGAAGGAAAGACAAAAATGAGGAAAGGTAGGCGGGGCCTGAGGGAATGGAAGACAGGGGGCACGTATATTGACGGGATTAACAT
>NZ_JAJFEB020000253.1:0-232 GCF_020709765.2 Clostridium pacaense | reverse complement strand
CACGCAGGACGGCCATGGAGGTCTGCGTGACCAGCAATGTGCGGACCAAATGCGTACGGTCGCTGAAAGAGCATCCAATTAAGGAGCTTTATGATGCGGGCTTCCATGTGACCCTGAACACGGATAACAGGACAGTGTCAGGCACAACACTGTGAAGGGAAAGAGACTTGGGGAAAAATGCCTGTGGTTTTACGGATGAAGATATAAAAAGAATGGGAGGATATGCGGCAGA
>NZ_JAJFEB020000252.1:0-232 GCF_020709765.2 Clostridium pacaense | reverse complement strand
AGAAAAAAAAGGAAAAAGAAAGAAAGAAGGAGGGAGGGAGGAGAGGAAGAAGAGAAGAAGAAAAAAAGGAAGAAGAAAAGGAGGAAGGAGAAGAGGAAGAAGGGGGGAAGGGGGAAAAGAAGAAGAGAAGGAAGGGAGGAAAGGGGAAGGGAGGAAGGAAAAAGGAGAAAAGGAGAGGAGGGGAAGAAGGACGTCCGTCACATCCTGTTCTGATATGGACTTCTACAGTCTC
>NZ_JAJFEB020000251.1:0-232 GCF_020709765.2 Clostridium pacaense | reverse complement strand
GGAGAGAAGAAGGGGAGAGAAAGAGAAGAAGAAAGAGGAAGGGAAGGGAGAGAGGGGGGAAGAAAAAAAAGAAGAGGGAAGGAGAAAAGAAAAAAAGAAGGGGAGGAGAGGAAAGAGGGAGAGGAGGGGGGAAGAGAAAGGGAGAGAGAGAAAGGAGGGGAGAAAGGAAACAAGGAAAAACGGATTAAGAGGCTTAGAGAACAAATAAACGACAGTACCACATTGAACCTGA
>NZ_JAJFEB020000250.1:0-232 GCF_020709765.2 Clostridium pacaense | reverse complement strand
ACAATACCGAGGAGGGCCACTGTTATAATGCTGAGCAGGATGCCTGGTATGAAATCCATCCCCAGGCCCAGAATATAGGTTCCGCCGAAAATATAAGCGCCTGTTTTAATCATCTTATCATGGCTGAAATTAAGGACGCCGGACGCATTCCATATCAACATGTACTCAATCCCCACCAGCGCATAGATAAACCCCATAGCAATCCCGCTTACAATCAGCTGTATCAAAATCC
>NZ_JAJFEB020000249.1:0-232 GCF_020709765.2 Clostridium pacaense | reverse complement strand
GGGTCCCCCTCTTCTGTTTTTCCCGCATGGTCTCCACCAGCTCCAGGTTCCTTATGGTGGACGTGTCAATGACCATGAACTGTCCGGTGGAATAGGGGGTGATGGTGGTGATATGCTCCAGGGTGCTTTTATGTGTTTCATACATGTACTGCATCACGGCGCCCGCGGAAATGATCCCGGTCCCGTAATCCGTAAGGCCCCGCCCGCTTAAGGAGCCAACTCGGAACTGCTC
>NZ_JAJFEB020000248.1:0-232 GCF_020709765.2 Clostridium pacaense | reverse complement strand
GCTGAAGGCAGGCCATCACGGGAGCAGCACCTCCAACACCAGCACCTTCCTGAAGGCGGTATCGCCCGCCTACGTGGTGATCCAGTGCGGAAAGGATAATTCCTAAGGACATCCCCATAAAGAGACCATGGAAAAACTGGAGAAGGCGGGATGCCGGATATTCAGCACGGATGAGGACGGCACCATCACCGCATCCAGCGACGGGACCCACATCAACTGGGATGTTCCCGGC
>NZ_JAJFEB020000247.1:0-233 GCF_020709765.2 Clostridium pacaense | reverse complement strand
GCCGCCCAGTTAAAGGAGCATTACATCACCCGGAGATACCAGGCCATTGTCCACGGGGTCATAAAAGAAGATGATTGGACAGTGGATGCGCCCATCGGACGCCATCAGACAGAGCGCGAGAAAATGTGCATCAATTATAACACCGGCAGGAACGCCGTCACCCACTACCAGGTGTTAAGGCGGTTTGAACAATATATCGACGTGGAAGGCCGCCTGGAAACCGGCAGGACACA
>NZ_JAJFEB020000246.1:0-233 GCF_020709765.2 Clostridium pacaense | reverse complement strand
GCGCCCTGTCCAAGGGCTGGATAGATGATAAGGGAACCTGGTACTATGCTGACATCCAGGGCGTGGTGCATACTGGATGGCTGTACGACAACGGAAGAAGATACTTCCTGGAGAACCCAGGAGCCATGGCCAAGGGCTGGACCAACCAGAACGAAACGTGGTATTATCTGAACAACCCAGGCGCCACCGCAATCCCCTTTGCCTTCGGGAATAAGAACAAGCGGCCCGGTCTT
>NZ_JAJFEB020000245.1:0-233 GCF_020709765.2 Clostridium pacaense | reverse complement strand
TTACCCTTATATTCCCTGGCCAGCGGCTCTATATCCCGCTTGAGGTCCAGCCCCTTCCGGAGCCTGCCAAGCCAGGCGTATTCTTCTTTTGACAACTGTTCTGTTACCAGCCGCTGCACAGGGAAGATAAAGTCCTATATGTAATAGATGCCCTTTGTGACATTCATGATCCTTACCCCATACCGTCTCTTTAGGTGCAGTACCAGACGTCTTGGGTAATGGTCCACAACCAG
>NZ_JAJFEB020000244.1:0-234 GCF_020709765.2 Clostridium pacaense | reverse complement strand
CTTTACACCCAGTTCACTGAGCCTTGCTGCTGTTGCCCGGGAAGCAAGCCCCATGCCTACAATGATAACATCATGTTTTTTTGCCCTATATTCCTCCGATTAGTGTACCGGCACGGTGGAATGCCATCGTGCCCGTGCCTAGGGCGTGTCTGGTCCTAAGGGGGTACCTCTTGTGGATTCCCTAGGGCCGCTGCAGAAAAGTAATTTTCACACACGCCCTAACTCATTACAGGT
>NZ_JAJFEB020000243.1:0-234 GCF_020709765.2 Clostridium pacaense | reverse complement strand
GAAAAACCCGGGGCTGAAAAAGCTGCTGCTGGAGGGCGAGATTACCATGTCCCTGCGGGGAGCCATGGAAACCAGCCGGCCAAGCCTTGAATATCTTAAATTCATGGATGAGGAGCTGCTGCGCATGCTCCCCAAAGGCCATCCTCTTTCCTACGATTACAAAGAACTTCCGCCAGTCCGTCCCGATCCGGTCATCGACCTGGCAAGCCTGGGTGACACCCCCATCCTCGGCGG
>NZ_JAJFEB020000242.1:0-234 GCF_020709765.2 Clostridium pacaense | reverse complement strand
GCTGTCAATTATGTCAGCGACCGGATTGCGGTGATGTATCTGGGACAGATTGTCGACCTGGCCGACAGCAGGGAACTGTTTGACCATCCACTTCATCCCTATTCCAAGGCATTGTTCGACGCAGTGCCCATGGCCGATCCAAGGACCAGGAAGCGGCTGGGCCGGGGAGTGATTGAGGGGGAGGCGGAAATCCTGTCCGGGCATGGGGAGGGATGTCCTTTTTATCCCAGATGC
>NZ_JAJFEB020000241.1:0-234 GCF_020709765.2 Clostridium pacaense | reverse complement strand
GCACAGATTATCAGCCAGGGGGTCAGGCTTCTGGCCATCACCATGGGGGCCGGGGGATGTTATCACCGGACAAGGGAGCTTGAAGGTTATCAGCCGTCCTACCAGGTAGCCGTAAGGGATACCACTGGATCCGGTGATCCCTTCATGGGGGCATTGCTTTATCAGATTGTAGGAAAAGAAAAGGCAATTGAGGATTTAAAACAGCAGGAACTGGATGATATCATACGTTTTTCC
>NZ_JAJFEB020000240.1:0-234 GCF_020709765.2 Clostridium pacaense | reverse complement strand
AAAAGAGGTTACCGCGTCATTGAAAGGAATTACCGCGGCAGGCAGTGGGAAGTGGACCTGGTCTGCCGTCACGGAAGGTACCTGGTGTTCGTGGAAGTCAAGTACCGTTCCAGCGGCCGCATAGGCGGGCCGCTGGAGGCGGTGAACCGGGTCAAACAGGAACGCATCCATGCCGCAGCGGTTTACTATATGTTCAGCCACAACATCCCGGAGGACTGTCCCTGCCGTTTTGAT
>NZ_JAJFEB020000239.1:0-234 GCF_020709765.2 Clostridium pacaense | reverse complement strand
GAGTGCGGTATCCTTCCGGTTGGCAAAAAACTGCCTTGGAGGTCTGTGCTGTGCAAGGGATTGGGCACGTCTGAGAAGACGGTCCGGCGCGCATTGGAATTGTTGGAGCAGGATGGATTCCTGTAGACAGCCCCGAGGAAACGGCCAACCGTGGTATCGGCCTTTGCCTCCCCCAGGGAACATGGGATGCGAAACGTAAAGCAGGCGGACAGGGCCCAGGTAGACGATTTGCTG
>NZ_JAJFEB020000238.1:0-234 GCF_020709765.2 Clostridium pacaense | reverse complement strand
ATCCGCGGGGGACATAAGCAGTTCCTGATGGATACCAATATCGGGAAAGCGAACTGGGCCGCGTGGAAGGAATGGATTGAGTCCGTCAATGATGACCTGCCGGACCCGGAGAGCCTGGAGGATGTCTGGGATGACCTACCGGAACTGGCACCATGCCTAATTGATGGCGTGCTCCGCCAGGGCCATAAGATGCTCATAGCCGGGCCGTCCACGGCCGGTAAGTCCTTCCTGCAG
>NZ_JAJFEB020000237.1:0-235 GCF_020709765.2 Clostridium pacaense | reverse complement strand
GGAGGAGGGAAGAAGGGGGAGAGAAAGAGAGGGGAGGAAAAGGAGAAGGAAAGGAGAGGAAAAAGGGAGGAAAGAAAGAGAAAAGGGGGAAAGAGGGAGGAGGGGGAGGGAAGGGGGGGGAAAAAGGAAAAGGAGGGGGAAAGAAAGAAGGGAAGGGAAGAGAGGGGGATTGTAAGGACGCGTCCCAATAGGACCGTAGTCAACGGGTGTGACTAGTAGTCAACGAGAAAGCTGG
>NZ_JAJFEB020000236.1:0-235 GCF_020709765.2 Clostridium pacaense | reverse complement strand
AACCACAGGTATGAAAGGATGATTCAACATGAAATATGAAAATAACACAGTGAAGGATATTAAGATTGAATACATAGGAGGAGGCTCCAGGGGATGGGCGTGGGGCTTCACGAGTGATTTATCATTGGAGGAATCCATTTCCGGGACCGTGTATCTGTATGACATTGACATTCCCTCCGCCAGGGCAAATGCAATAATAGGGAATAAGGCATCCCGCCTGCCGGAAGCGGAATCA
>NZ_JAJFEB020000235.1:0-235 GCF_020709765.2 Clostridium pacaense | reverse complement strand
GAATGACTGTTCCTTTCCTCCCCGCAGATTTCTATATGGTGCACGTATGTTTTCAAACGCTCCAGATATCCCTGTAATTCCTGCTACTGTTTTTGCTAAATACTTTTTCTATGTCCACAGCCTGAAACAAAAGTGGATTCCTCCTGCTTTGCCCCCAGTTTGTACATTTCCAACAGTTCGGAAACATAATCGATGACATACTCTTCGCGCTTCTCAAGTTTCACATTTCAATAGC
>NZ_JAJFEB020000234.1:0-235 GCF_020709765.2 Clostridium pacaense | reverse complement strand
CCAGTGATGCGGTTCCTGTGGATCGTCCGGCCAAAGGATGGAACAATGTGCGCCCCGCGACTGTACCACGGATGACATCCATGAAACGGCTTCCTCATCCACCAGATTATCACCACCGTACAGCCCGTCTTTATGGGCTACAATTACAACCTCCATTCCAGGTGTGACCTCAGCAACGTTGTCTACAAGATCAATCAGCGAATTCATCGCTGCCTGTGGGATACCTACCTGTATT
>NZ_JAJFEB020000233.1:0-235 GCF_020709765.2 Clostridium pacaense | reverse complement strand
GCCAAGGACGCGGGCGTGGAAGGCATAGGCGGCCATGCCCCTCATGCAAAAGAGGAGAAGGGATTTAAGGGAACGGATATCCTCGTTTTCCGTCCACAGGGAATCCAGGTCATAGCAGTCATTTTTTGCACACTGGGAAGTGCATCCATGGCAGAGCGGTGAAAGGCTGTTTTTCACCTACAGGACTTGTTGTGTCAGCTGTCTCAGGGAAGCATCATCAAAGTTTACATTGGTC
>NZ_JAJFEB020000232.1:0-235 GCF_020709765.2 Clostridium pacaense | reverse complement strand
CTCAATTTCTGTTTTACAGGCTTCCAGGGAAGATTCCGACCCCTTCTCCGTGTACTAGTCAAGAAGCAGCTGGGCCGCCATGTCCGGGTCGGCCTGCAGTGCGTCGGTGGCATCAAAAAATGCTTTCACATAATTCACAAGCACATCCCTCTGGTCCGTAAATGCCTTATTGCTGACAATGATGGAATCAAACTGGTGCACTCCCAGGTTGGTCAGGCTGTAGTTAATGACCATC
>NZ_JAJFEB020000231.1:0-235 GCF_020709765.2 Clostridium pacaense | reverse complement strand
GCGGTTTTTCTACTATTATTCGTCTTGTGCAATTGTGGGAATTCATATACAATAGATGGAAGGGAAGTACTTTTTGAACAAATAAGGAAAAGGATATAAAGAGTGGAAGACAATATAAACGGACTAATCAAAAGGGAGGCCCTATTTTCCTCAGAGACAGAGGACTACCGTTTTCCGGCTGAGCAGGACGCAGATGACGATGTAATCCTACATATGCGGACAGGTAAGGGCAACG
>NZ_JAJFEB020000230.1:0-235 GCF_020709765.2 Clostridium pacaense | reverse complement strand
GCACTGTGGGATGAGGTGTCGGACCGATTGAAGAAGTCGGCCCTGGGCCTGTCCGGCGGGCAGCAGCAGCGTCTGCGCATCGCAAGGGCGCTGGCAGTGGAGCCGGAGGTGCTTTTGATGGATAAGCCGACCTCGGCCCTGGATCCCATTTCCACCCTGAAGATAGCAGACCTGATGGATGACCTTAAGAGCAAATATACGTTTGCCATTGTTACCCATAACATGCAGCAGGCCA
>NZ_JAJFEB020000229.1:0-236 GCF_020709765.2 Clostridium pacaense | reverse complement strand
GGCGTTTTTTCAGGAAAAGCCGTTCCGCCACCTGCAGGACGCCATCGTACAGGCCCAAGGCCATTAAGGACAGCCCGGCCCCACGCCAGAAACCGGTGCAAAGGAATACAATCATCAGGTTCAGGCAGGTGCGAATGGTTCCCTTCCTGCTTCCGCCTAACGGAATATACAGGTAGTCCTTAAACCAACTGGACAGGGAAATGTGCCACCTGCGCCAGAACTCCCCCACATTCCGC
>NZ_JAJFEB020000228.1:0-236 GCF_020709765.2 Clostridium pacaense | reverse complement strand
CGCAGACGGACGGGGCGGCCGGGGATGTTGCGGCAGACAAAGACAAGGCAGATAATGTCCAGGGCACTGGTAAAGCTGCGGCAGATAAAGAAAAGGCAGATGATGCCCAGGGAACTGGTAAAGCTGTGGCGGACAAAGACAAGGCAGATGATGCCCAGGGCGCCGGTAAAGCCGCGGCAGATAATGGACGGGCGGGAACAGGCCAGGGCGCGGCGGATAAGGAGCAGGAAGGCGCC
>NZ_JAJFEB020000227.1:0-236 GCF_020709765.2 Clostridium pacaense | reverse complement strand
TTCCTGTTGGGGAAAGTAAAACGGGGTCTCGGACAGGCGTCTCAGAAGCTGGGAAGCGTAAGGGATGAAAGACCTGCGTCCCAGGATGAATTTGAGTTGGATGGCGTCCTCTGCCTCACGGAGCAGCTGTTTGACCTGATAAATGCTTCCCCTTGCCCTCAACCCGCTGGATATGCTTACATCCAGCAATGAGCCGTCACCTAGCGGACGGAACACATGGGAAGGATGTGTTTCCC
>NZ_JAJFEB020000226.1:0-236 GCF_020709765.2 Clostridium pacaense | reverse complement strand
GCCCCTGACGCCCATACCGCCTGTGACCAAGGCTGGATATGCAGTGACCTGTGCGGATAAGCTATGCCGTACATTGGAAACAACGGCCCGGTTTAAGCGCTGGCTGATGATATGCTTTTTTGCACAGCCGGCCAGACGTTAGCGAAAGGGGAAATAGAAAAACAATATAAATGTTTGGACAGAAATGCTTGGCAATCAGATCCTTGTCAGTGCGGTCATGGGATGGGTGGTTGCCC
>NZ_JAJFEB020000225.1:0-236 GCF_020709765.2 Clostridium pacaense | reverse complement strand
CCGGGATGCGGATGCTTTTACAAAGCTGATGCAGCGGCAGATGCAGAACATGTACACAACAGACCGGGCTGTTTGATACAATGAGGAGGATGTGGCGGACGCCATATCAAATACCATACTGGCATGCTGGGAAAAAATCGGACAGTTGAAGCAGGATGGAGATTTCAGGACCTGGATGACCCGCATCCGGGTCAACAAGTGCACCGATATCATACAGAAGAAAAAGCAGTCCTGTC
>NZ_JAJFEB020000224.1:0-236 GCF_020709765.2 Clostridium pacaense | reverse complement strand
GAGAAGGAGGAAGGAAGGAAGGAAAAGGGAAAGGAGAAGGGAAAGGGAAAAGAAGGGAGGGGAAGGAGGGAAAAAAGAGGAGGGGAGGGAGAGAGGGAGGAGAAGGAGGGGGAGGAAAGGGAAAAGAAGAAAGGAAAGAGGGGGGAGGAGAAAAGGAGGAGGGGGAAGGGAAAAGACAAGGCAAGAAAGAGGAGAGGGAGGGGGAGGAAGGGAAGAAGGAAGAGGGGGGAGGGGAA
>NZ_JAJFEB020000223.1:0-236 GCF_020709765.2 Clostridium pacaense | reverse complement strand
TAGAAGGGACCGCGGGCAGCGCCCGGCTGGATGGTCATGGCAACCGGGCTTCCTGCCAGTCCGCCTTTAGCGGAAAGGGGAGTGAACGCATGGGTGAAAATGGTTGCGATTGCCTGTTGGACCTGGGTGATGTGGGTAAGGATGATGCCCAGGACCGTGATGATATAAATCACGTACATGACAGGGGTTACCTTTTCACAGAACTTGCCGATTCCGGTTACGCCGCCGATCAGTAC
>NZ_JAJFEB020000222.1:0-236 GCF_020709765.2 Clostridium pacaense | reverse complement strand
ATATCCACGCGGTTGGTGGCTGCCATGACAATGATTCCCTCATTGACGCCAGAACCGTCCATCTCAACTAGCAGCTGGTTCAGGGTCTGTTCCCTCTCATCGTGGCCGCCGCCCATGCCGGTTCCCCTGCGGCGCGCAACCACGTCAATCTCATCGATGAACACAATACAGGGTGAATTCTTCTTGGCCTCCTCAAACAGGTCGCGGACACGGGATGCGCCCACACCTACGAACAT
>NZ_JAJFEB020000221.1:0-236 GCF_020709765.2 Clostridium pacaense | reverse complement strand
TCCGGGAAGTGCCGTCTTTTGCCAAAGGACGGGGACAGTATGAACTCATTGTCAATGACAATGGTATCGGGATGTCTGAAGAGTTCCTTCCTCATGTTTTTGAACCCTTTGCACGTGCAAAGGATCCTACAATCAATCAGGTACAGGGTACAGGGCTTGGCATGGCAATCACACATAATATCGTGCGGATGATGAATGGCACCATTGAGGTCAGGAGCAATCCTGGACAGGGGAGC
>NZ_JAJFEB020000220.1:0-236 GCF_020709765.2 Clostridium pacaense | reverse complement strand
GACGACATTTCCTATAAGGACCGTGTGTATATGGGGGATGGAAGCGGGAATACGGATAAGGACCTTATCTACGGTCCGAACATTAAGGACTGGCCGTAGATGAGTCCCCGGGCAGACAATATCCTTCTAAAGGTATGTTCCAAGATCATGGACCCGGTGACCACCACCGATGAACTGAGGCCATCCGGCGAGACTTCCTCCTACCGCTCCAATCCGCTGGGACTGGCAGAGTTTAC
>NZ_JAJFEB020000219.1:0-236 GCF_020709765.2 Clostridium pacaense | reverse complement strand
CTTGTCCGCGTACCCCTCGCGGATGGGCATTGCAAATCCTACGCACACCACATCCCCCAGCACGTCATATATCACCACGTCAGGCCGGTAAATATCAAATGCATGTCTATCTTCCAACGCCTCAAAGGCCGTGATGATTCCCCTGCCCGCGCATCCCATGCCAGGCGTCGGACCGCCGGCCTCTGCGCAGAGCACGCCTTCACTGCCCTCTGTCACCAGTTCCTCAAGGCCCGCCT
>NZ_JAJFEB020000218.1:0-236 GCF_020709765.2 Clostridium pacaense | reverse complement strand
TGGTCAGCAAGCTTTTAAAGGAGGCCAGGGATAAGGGGATTGTGACCATCCGTATCCAGGCCCCGCAGATACGGGAAACCAGGCAGATATCCATAATGGAACAGGTGGGAAGGAAGTTTGGGATCTACGGAGGCATGGTGATACCGGACGGTTCCGGCGACCATGCCAACAATGCGGCGGTGGCAGAGGCGGCCATCAGTTTCCTGGAAGGCCTGGGAGAGGATAACTTGGGGATT
>NZ_JAJFEB020000217.1:0-237 GCF_020709765.2 Clostridium pacaense | reverse complement strand
GGAATTCCTCCCCGCCCCATCGGACCACACTGTGTTCGCGGCAGTTGCTTTCCAGGATATTGGCAATGCGCACAATGGCCATATCCCCTGCATCATGGCCATAGGTATCATTTACGCGCTTAAAATCATCAATGTCCACCAGGGCAAACACGGTTTCCACCGCCTCTTTTCCACAGCTTCTCATGTCCTCCAGTAAATCGCCCACACCATATCGGCGGTTCTACAGTCCTGTAATCC
>NZ_JAJFEB020000216.1:0-237 GCF_020709765.2 Clostridium pacaense | reverse complement strand
CCAGGCTCCCTGGGGCATCCATTGCCCAAAGGCCCCAGCACGTCGATGGTATCCCCTGCTTTCAGCTGTGAGAACTCCTTTGTCCCTGCTCCGGCAATGCGGTAAACCAGGCGCAGTTCCACGGCCTCCCTGTCAATGCCGCACAGGCTGATCGGTCTTGGAAGCAGCTTTGCGCCGTCCGTTGTAGAAAGGGAAACAAACTGGCTCGGTACGGTATCCTCTGCGGCCTGGGGTGCT
>NZ_JAJFEB020000215.1:0-237 GCF_020709765.2 Clostridium pacaense | reverse complement strand
AAGAAGAGCGGAATATACGGAACCGGGAACTGTGGCGGTCATATCGTGACCATCTGCATAGACTTGCCATATTCCTGCTAAACTGTAACTTTCCATTATAATCTACTAACCTTTCACGGCACCAGACATCATGCCTTTGATGATATTCTTGCTAAATAACATATAGGTTACCAATGCAGGTGCGATTGCAATTGCCATTGCAGCCATCAGCATTGGGTAGTTGGTAGTTCACAAGGT
>NZ_JAJFEB020000214.1:0-238 GCF_020709765.2 Clostridium pacaense | reverse complement strand
AGATGCGCTGAGGGCGGGCAGAATGGACACAATGGCGTCCAGGATACCATCCGCTGGACAGAAAGATAAAATCACACAGGTTAAATCCACAGAACTGAAAAAAGGTAATATTGTATATATAAAGGCCGGTGAGCAGATTCCGGCGGACGGCGATGTGAGAGAAGGCGCGGCCTCGGTGGATGAGAGCGCGATTACCGGTGAATCAGTCCCTGTAATCCGTGAAAGCGGAGGCGACAGA
>NZ_JAJFEB020000213.1:0-238 GCF_020709765.2 Clostridium pacaense | reverse complement strand
AGCAAGTTATATCCAACAATATAGAATGCCAAAAAGATGACTGCCTCCTCACCGTAAAGGCTGCGTACCAGCGGAATCCACATGAATCCCAGGTTGGGGAATCTCATCATCAGGCGGTAGCAGTTGACCTCTGCTGCGGAAAGCACCATAATCCTGGCAAATACTTTGCTGAGCAGTATCAGCACAACAACAAGACAGCCACCAGAACCAGATTCTCCGTAACCATGGCCGTACTGTA
>NZ_JAJFEB020000212.1:0-238 GCF_020709765.2 Clostridium pacaense | reverse complement strand
CCGGCGTGGGGAAGACCCAGATCATGGAACAGATATCCAGGGAGTGCCGGAGCGGGCTGGTGGCATATACCATCACCCACCACACAAGACAGAGCGCGGTGGGACTGCCCTTTATAGACAGGAAAATGTTTGGGGGCCGGGAATACGCGGTGAAAGAGTATACCATGAGCGAGATCGTGGCGTCCATTTATAATAAAATTGAGAACAACGGACTTAAGGAAGACATACTGTTCATCGA
>NZ_JAJFEB020000211.1:0-238 GCF_020709765.2 Clostridium pacaense | reverse complement strand
GGATGAACAGATTCAGGAAATGCTGATTCAGAATATGATTTCCAGCGGACATTCAAGGGCATTACTTTCCCTGGATGATAAAGGGATTCAGCTGAAAGCAGCTAAAATGATACTGGACGTAGGTATGAGTGTAAGGTAGACAGAACGTCTGGTAAAGAAGCTGGCCAGGGAAGCCAATGATGATGGCAGGGAGAAGAAAGATAAGAAGAAAGACGAAGCGTTAGCTATCATATACCAA
>NZ_JAJFEB020000210.1:0-238 GCF_020709765.2 Clostridium pacaense | reverse complement strand
GGCCGGGGATATCGCGACAGCCCTTGACCCGTACCTGTACCAGATTGCTGACTAGATGGGAAAGTACTGTAAGGACCGGAAGACCGTGGTATTCCTCCCGCTGGTGAGGACCAGCCAGAAATTTAGGGACATCCTGATTGAAAAGGGATTCAGGGCCGCCGAGGTCAACGGGGAAAGTAAGGACCGGGTGGAGGTACTGGAAGCATTTGACCGCGGGGACCATAACGTCCTGTGCAAC
>NZ_JAJFEB020000209.1:0-239 GCF_020709765.2 Clostridium pacaense | reverse complement strand
GGAAAGGAGGCGAAAGCAATGACCGGATTATATACCCTAAAAGTTAATACTGTAATGTGTTGTCGAATGCAAAACTCCCGGTGAGGGTGCTCTACCTCACGGAGGGGGATATTCCCAATGACGCCATTGCGGTCTGGACAGGGATGGAGCCGGAGTTACAGGCAACGGTCGAGGAAGTGTTCCTGAACATGAAGGATGATGAGGCGGTCCAGGCGGCCATGTCTTTGTGGAACCACAAG
>NZ_JAJFEB020000208.1:0-239 GCF_020709765.2 Clostridium pacaense | reverse complement strand
CGGATTCTCTTCTTATATGACATCTCATAGATGCCCATTGCCAGCTCGAATGAGCCCACGTCAATTGCCGCAAATGTCCGAATATCCACCTTTATCACTCCTTTTTACCGCTATTATAAACGGGTCATTAAACTTTTACATGTAAACCATGTGAAACCCCTGTAGGGTTCATGTAAACCCCACCTTGGCGTGCATGAAAGCCCCGCCTGTTCCCAGGGAGCACATCTGTTATTTCCGGC
>NZ_JAJFEB020000207.1:0-239 GCF_020709765.2 Clostridium pacaense | reverse complement strand
AGAATAGTACTATTACAGCGTTGACAGAAAAGTTTCCCCTTCTCCTTTCTCATTGCTGGAAGTTTCTCCGCCAACTGACGTTCTTCTTCTGTTAATTCATTCTCAGTAAATAAACGACCGAGATAATCTAAATTTACTTTCATACTTCTTTATTCGTAAAAACTAGCACTTTAGATGATTTTTTAGTACAATTAAATCATGGAATTTAGGACAATTAAAGAGGACGGTCAAGTCCAAGA
>NZ_JAJFEB020000206.1:0-239 GCF_020709765.2 Clostridium pacaense | reverse complement strand
CCGGTTCCCTGGCATCCCCTGTCGTGCTCCCCGTTTTTTGCCGGATTTCCCTCTTTCTCAGTGGCCATGGCCATCTTCGACATCACGGTGTTGAGGAAGACCATATGTCCGTCATCGATTTCCCTGCCATCCGTATACACGCCTATGACACCCAGGCATGTATCACGGTTCCTGATTGGCAGGTATACCCACCCGTAGTCCCCATAGAATCCTGTATTGGCTCCGCAGACCGTATGGTT
>NZ_JAJFEB020000205.1:0-239 GCF_020709765.2 Clostridium pacaense | reverse complement strand
GCCGCAAATGCCACTGCCAGCACGGTAACTGCCATGATATCGACGCCAAAATACACTGCCAGTGCAAAACCTCTGAAATAAAACGGAAGGAACCTCCTGTCCCACATGATATTAAGCAGCATTGCAAAAACAAGTGCGGGAAGCGCTGCCGCCACTACATCCAGGCCGCTGAGCACAGCCTGAGGCAATGTATCGACCACTGCCCCGATTGTATCTGTCCCAAGGGCCACTGCCAGGAA
>NZ_JAJFEB020000204.1:0-239 GCF_020709765.2 Clostridium pacaense | reverse complement strand
CGGGCAAGGAGCACGTAAAAGCATTTGTCATGGAAAAAATGACACACTGCGGTTGTGCCGGAAAAGTAGTATAGGCATCAAGGGAGCGCATATGAAGTGGACATCGAATAATTTTTATCTTAATGTGGAATTTTCTGATGTGGGTGGCGCCCTGTCCTCCATTAAGCCGCACCACGGCGCGGTTGCGTTCGGACATTACGGAAAGGCAATTTACGAGATATTCAAATTCATCGGTGTGG
>NZ_JAJFEB020000203.1:0-240 GCF_020709765.2 Clostridium pacaense | reverse complement strand
GGACTACAACTAGCACGCGCTTGCATCCGGTTCAGGGGCAGAGGCAGCCTCCTAAATCCAACTGGTAGACCAGGTCACAGGAAAGGCAACCTCTGGCGTCGGCATCAGCTCCAACATCACCAGGGCATCCATCCGTGGTATCTTCAGTGCGGTGAACCGTCTGTTTTATTAAGATTTAAGCAATTCGGACCCATTATCAGCAATAAAAACCGGCTCCTTTTATAGGGAGCCGGTTTTTGC
>NZ_JAJFEB020000202.1:0-240 GCF_020709765.2 Clostridium pacaense | reverse complement strand
CGTGCACAAACATCCTGGTATTCCTGTCCACACCAAAGGTGCTGTTCTGGACAGGGAAAAAGCCGTGCCAGCTTTCAAACATACAAAACAGCAGCCTGGGATTCCCGGTGGTGCCGGAAGTCAGGACGCCCATACAGGCCCTGTCAGGAATGGATGAACCATGAGGGATGGAGGGAGGATGTCTCATATCGGGGGGCAGGAGGACCGGAATCCGCCCAATCTATCCGCAGGCGAGGAAGC
>NZ_JAJFEB020000201.1:0-240 GCF_020709765.2 Clostridium pacaense | reverse complement strand
GGGAAAAAAAGGGGGAAAGAAAAGAAGAGAGGAAGAGAGAGGGAGGAGGGGAGAGAGAGAAAAAAGGGGGGAAGGAAGGGGGAGAGAAAGGGGAAGGAGGGGGAGGGGAGGAAAGAGAGGAAAGAAGGAGGAAGGAGAAAGGAAGGAAGGGAGAAGGAAGAAGAGAGGAGAGGAAGGAAAAGAGAAAGCCAGGAAAGGAGGGAGGACGGAGAGGGACGAGAGAAGGAGGGTAATTACTAC
>NZ_JAJFEB020000200.1:0-240 GCF_020709765.2 Clostridium pacaense | reverse complement strand
CCATGGCGTAGGAGGACTTGAGTAAGATTGATACCAGGACCGGCGAGTATCTCTCACGTGTATAATGGTCTGTAGAGAAAGAGCGTAAAGATTGCTCCGGCGTCAGCCGGGGCACTTTTAGCTTTCCCGGAAGGAAATGTTAGAGCAAAGGAGAACGGGAATCGTGAAGAAAATTCTGGACTTAATGGAGCAGGAACTAAGACAGGCCGTTGAAGCCTGCGGGTATGAAGCGAAGTTCGC
>NZ_JAJFEB020000199.1:0-240 GCF_020709765.2 Clostridium pacaense | reverse complement strand
AGCTTGGGTGCGGCCGTGGTGGCAATCAGGCGGTCCGAGGAATCCTTGTAAATGAATACCTGGATCTTATCCCACACCTTTGCCCCTTCCGGGACCTGTTTTTTTGGAAGGAGGACCGATGCCTAATCCCCTGCATTCTCACCGACGTATACGCCAAAATCTTTTTACCTCAATATTTCAAGTTCCTGTACTTTTCCTAATTCAATCATCTTTCTCCCCCTCTGGTCCGGCCTCTTCTTC
>NZ_JAJFEB020000198.1:0-241 GCF_020709765.2 Clostridium pacaense | reverse complement strand
GATTTATTGATGTTACTAAAGAAAAAGCAAGCGCAGATAAGAAGACCATTGTTCTTCCGGAGTCTATGGACCGCAGGACATGGGTTGCTGCTGAAAAGATTTTAACAGAGGATCTGGCACATCTGGTCATTATCGGAACACCGGAGGATATCGGCGAGCACAGCAAGGGACTGGATGTGTCCGGAGCCACCATCATCAATCCGCAGACATATGAGAAGACACAGGAATATATTGATTTATT
>NZ_JAJFEB020000197.1:0-241 GCF_020709765.2 Clostridium pacaense | reverse complement strand
CTACATTTTTCAAGATATCCATTACCAATGGAGTCCTCTACGGCTACATCATCGATGTCATCAACCGTGCAAGCGAGCTGGTAGTGCTGGCTGTGGGCATGACCATGGTGGTGTCCGCCTCGGCTGGTACGGATATTTCCGTGGGCGCAGTGATGGCGGTGGCTGCTTCTGTGTGCACCCGCATCCTTGCGGCAGGGGAGGTGTCGATCAATGAATATGCCAACCCTTATATCCTGGCGGT
>NZ_JAJFEB020000196.1:0-241 GCF_020709765.2 Clostridium pacaense | reverse complement strand
ACACATCTACTTCAAATTTTTATAATGCTGTGAGTTTATTTGATTTTTTATTTATATTGGGTATTATAACTATTATTGTACCACAAGTAAGAAAACATCTTAAATGTATTAAAAAAGCACTTTTGCTGATTGCTTTTTCTTTTATATTTACAATAAGTGCCTACGAATGTCAATTTTCTCACGTTATATCTCAAACAGAACAAAAAGCCGATTATGCGCTAACTCAATATCAGCTAGAAGG
>NZ_JAJFEB020000195.1:0-241 GCF_020709765.2 Clostridium pacaense | reverse complement strand
ACAGAAATTAGATGAGGATGTAACAATCACTTCATCTGTTTCCATCAGTTCGCACAGGGTAAACGCACGTTCCATTACCTGGATTCCCAGACGGTAACAGGCCTGTATCATATGGGTCTTGGAGATTCCCATCAGTATGAGATTATCATTGGGGTGTGATATGAATACCCCGTCCTTCAGGATGGACAAATTGCCGCGGGCACATTCAGTCACTGTCCCGCCACGGTGGAATATGGTCTCG
>NZ_JAJFEB020000194.1:0-241 GCF_020709765.2 Clostridium pacaense | reverse complement strand
GCTGCTATCAAAAAAATTTGGAATATAATCACAAAACGCTAATTTTGCGAAATAAACCCGCCTGTAAAAAAATCTATCTGCCCAGGCAAGTCTACTCCATCCGGTACATTCTCCCACTCACCGCCGATGTAATCCAGCACCCGGCCCCAACCGAATTTCTCTCCAGTCTCTTGGTCCGTACAACAGCGGTACATCCAAAACTCCCATTCTTTCTGATTCCTGACTCGCAACTGGTCAAACC
>NZ_JAJFEB020000193.1:0-242 GCF_020709765.2 Clostridium pacaense | reverse complement strand
CGCCGTAGCGTCCGTGCCTATATGGAACAGCAGGTTTCCGCAGAAGATTTGAATCTTATCCTTGAGGCGGCTACTTATGCCCCCAACGGTATGCATTTGGAGACGTGGCACTTCACTGCCATTCAGAATAAGGAAGTACTGAAAGGGTGGAATGATAAAATCAGAGGCGCCTTTGCCAGGATTGACGACCCTCATACCCGGGAACGTGGACATAGCCAGACTTATTGCTGCTACTATCATGC
>NZ_JAJFEB020000192.1:0-242 GCF_020709765.2 Clostridium pacaense | reverse complement strand
ACTGCTACACAGTCATCATCCATGGAAAGCTGAAGCACCAGTTCTTCGAGTGGTCAGATGACCATTTCGCATCCACTTTGGAAACTGGTTTTTGGAATACACCCCCCCCCCCCACCCCATCCCCCAAAAAAACAACTAGCCACAGTCTGACTGGCCACTTTTCGCAGGGATAAAAAATTACTGAAAAATCCCTGGGATTTCCTAAAACCCAATAATGGCCCTGCGAAAAGCATAAAATTGTG
>NZ_JAJFEB020000191.1:0-242 GCF_020709765.2 Clostridium pacaense | reverse complement strand
ACCAGATCCAAATCCTGACCCAGGGAGGACCTGCAGGCAGTACCAGGACGCTAATCCATCTGCATTACCAGCTGGGATTTGAACAGTTTGAAATGGGCCGCGGGGCGGCGGCCGTGGTCATCCTCATGGTTATCGGCCTCAGCCTTGCCCTGATCCAGCTTAAGATGAAAAAGGAGGAAAAATCATGACCAGACCTGTCATTCCATGGGTACGGATTATCCGGCGCGTCGCTGTCCATGTTG
>NZ_JAJFEB020000190.1:0-243 GCF_020709765.2 Clostridium pacaense | reverse complement strand
AAACGCGTATCCTTCCCTTATCCTTTCATCGTTCTAATCCGCAGTTTTAAAGCCTTCATCTGCTCCGGATGCAGCAACAGCACAACAATTACCATGAGATATGGCAATGTCAGGATTAAGTGCTAAGATATCGCTGTCAGCTGTGCCTGGTTAGATAGACTTTCCGCCACGCCAAACAGCAAGGCAGCTACAAACATGGCAATGGGCCTGCCGCCAGAAAGCATGATGGCAGCCAAAGCAATG
>NZ_JAJFEB020000189.1:0-243 GCF_020709765.2 Clostridium pacaense | reverse complement strand
GATGCCCGAACATGGAGGCGATCCGTTCACCGTCCTTATCCGTCCTGTAGTCCGGGATGATATAGGAGGGTTCGCCGGGCTGTCTGTCCCCGGTTTCTCCGGAACCTGACCCGGCCATGAATCCATCGGCTCCCTGCTCCCCCACGCAGCGGCAGGAAGACCGACGCTGAGGTGCCATCAGCTTATCAATCCGGCTGTCCCACATGGGGGTGAGCGGAGGGTTTTTTGTGTGGCTTTCGTGGA
>NZ_JAJFEB020000188.1:0-243 GCF_020709765.2 Clostridium pacaense | reverse complement strand
CTGACGGGACACAGGTGATTGACGAAGACGTGACCGTATTTTTCCAGCACGACCGGAACCGGTTTGTGGATGTGGTGCCATGGGACTGGAACTGGAGCGGACAGGATGAAAATGGAGCGCTTGGGGAGTATGCCAACAGTGACTTCGACCCGGGACGGGATGATCTGGACAGGGCATATATTGACGATTCTGTATTTTATGATACGGAGTACGGATTCCATATAGACCTGAAGGAAAATGAGA
>NZ_JAJFEB020000187.1:0-243 GCF_020709765.2 Clostridium pacaense | reverse complement strand
TGGAAAGGAGCAGGGCAAAGAAAATGTCCAGCACATAGTTGGTTGCGGTAAATGATGATATGACGTCCAGGCTCAGGAGGGAATCCCGGTTGGAGATTTCTACAATCTCATGGCACTATTGCCGGATGTCGCTGCTGTGCGGTCCCATGATTCCCACTACATGATTATTCTTGGCGTCCCTTAAAGATCGGGCCATGCTGTTGACCGGCCGGTTGGCCCCGGTAAAGCTGATTAGGAATGAAA
>NZ_JAJFEB020000186.1:0-243 GCF_020709765.2 Clostridium pacaense | reverse complement strand
ACGGATTTTCCGTAACCTGCGCCGTTGACGGACGCGAGGCCCTGGATTGCTTCTGCGGCAGTGGGCAAGGGGAATTTGATGCCATACTGATGGATATCCGCATGCCTGTCATGGATGGCCTGGAGACTGCCAGACAGATACGTACTTCGGGAAAGCCGGATTCCAGGACCATTCCCCTAATAGCCCTTACTGCCAATGCATTTGATGAGGACACGAAGAAATCCATTGAAAGCGGTATGGACG
>NZ_JAJFEB020000185.1:0-244 GCF_020709765.2 Clostridium pacaense | reverse complement strand
AGGAGGGAAGAGGAAAAGGAAAGAGAAAGGAGGGAAGGGGGAAGAAGGGGAAGAAAAGGAGAAAAAGGAAGGGAAAAGAGGAAAAAGGAAGGAGAGGAAGGGGAAAGGGAAAAGGGAAGGGGGGGGAAGAAGGGGGAAAAGGAAAGGAGAGAAAAGAGGGAGGGGAAAAAAAGAAGGAGGGGGAAAGGGGAGGAAAAGGGGAGAAAGGGAGGGGAGGGGAGGGAGGGGAAGGAGGAGAGCCAGG
>NZ_JAJFEB020000184.1:0-244 GCF_020709765.2 Clostridium pacaense | reverse complement strand
GGAGAAGGAAAAGAAAGGAAGAGGAGGAAGAGGGGAAAGAGGGGAAGAGGGAGGAAGAAGGGGGGAGGGGAAGGGGGAAAGAAGGAGGAGAGGGGAGGAAAAGGAAGAAAGGGAAGAGGGAGGGAAGGAAGGGAGGGAAAGAGGGGGGGCCAGAAGGGACAGGGGAAGGGGGATGACGGCAACTCCATTTGCATCCAGGGCTTTTATGATTTCGGGGGACAGGGATTCCTTGAACAGCTTGCAG
>NZ_JAJFEB020000183.1:0-244 GCF_020709765.2 Clostridium pacaense | reverse complement strand
TACGGCTGCCCCAATCAGTTCCTCCACATCCGCCATGGTGCCAAACATGGGGGCCACGGGTAGGTAGTCGGCCACATCATAGCCATTGTCGTTCCTGGGGGATTTGGAAAACGGGGTCAGCCATATATAGTCAATTCCCAACTCCTTCAGGTAATCCAGGCTGCTGATTACCCCCCTTAAATCCCCCTGCCCGCTGTGCGTGGTATCCTGGAAGGAGTTTGTATATATCTGATAAATTGTGCTG
>NZ_JAJFEB020000182.1:0-244 GCF_020709765.2 Clostridium pacaense | reverse complement strand
GTGCGGTGCATGGCGGAACGCGCGTGCCTGGTGGAAGGGAATCTGTCGGATACCATTGACCAGCTCTATGAGGGCCAGTGGCTTAATAAGGCAACCAAGGATAATTACCATACCATCCGTATCCTGGGCAAAAAGGCTGTCCATGAAGGGGATGATGCCGCGTATGATGACAATCAGGCATACCAGATGCTGACAAAGGAGGTCTATGTGTTTGCCAACGAGTTTTCGGGGGGGCGGTCATCCA
>NZ_JAJFEB020000181.1:0-244 GCF_020709765.2 Clostridium pacaense | reverse complement strand
CTTTTTTCTTACCGAGCATTGCTGCCAGTGCGCCGTTTTCACTTGCCTTTCCAGGTCCGCACAGCAGGTTTACTTTTTGTTCTAACATGTATTCGCCCATTGTATCATAATTCCTTTTCTTTATTTTACATTTGATGAAGCTTCCTTACTGCCCATGGAGTCCACCACAAACATCAGTACCACGGCTCCTGCGGTTGCGGCCGTCATGATTAGGGATGCGCCCTTCCCGGAACTGGTTGCGGCG
>NZ_JAJFEB020000180.1:0-244 GCF_020709765.2 Clostridium pacaense | reverse complement strand
AGCGCCTTGTAACTGTTTTCGGGGAATGTATTATTGTCAACCTGACCGCGGACTATTATGTCAACTGTCAGAAGAATGCAATGTGGACCGATATTCCGGAACACGGTAATTTCGATTCGGAGAACCGCAGATATTCCAGGCAGGTCCTGCACCCGGATGACCTTGAGCAGTTTGAGCAGTATTTTACGCGGGCATCCATGCTGCGTATAGTCGGGACCGGAAAAAGACAGATTACCGGGCGCCG
>NZ_JAJFEB020000179.1:0-244 GCF_020709765.2 Clostridium pacaense | reverse complement strand
TCCTCTTCCAGGATGCCCATCAGCGTAGAAATCCCCTTTTCCGTAATCAGCGCACATTCCACTGCGGACTGGGCAAGTCCTTTAACCAGGGTGCCTGGGAAGGCCTTAAGAAGTATGCGGAAGAGAACAGTATCAAATATAAGTATTACCAGCCCCAGGAAGGCACCACGGACGCCTACCTGGAAACCATCGGACTGGCAATAGAGGGCGGCGCGAAGCTGGTGGTATGCCCTGGTTTCCTGTT
>NZ_JAJFEB020000178.1:0-245 GCF_020709765.2 Clostridium pacaense | reverse complement strand
AAGAAGGAGGGAAGGGGGGGGAGGAGGAGGAGGAAAAGGGGAGGAGAGGGGGAAGGAAAGGGGAGGAAGGAAGGAAGGAAAGAGGGAAGGGAAGGAAGAGGAAGAGGGGAGGGGGGAAAGGAAGGAGAAAAAGGAAGGAAAGGAAAAAGAGGAGGAGGGAAAGGAGAAAGAAGGGGAAGGAAAGAAGGAAGAAGAGGGGGAGGAGGAGGGGGAAAAAAGGCAGGGAAGAGGAGGAAAGGGGGGAG
>NZ_JAJFEB020000177.1:0-245 GCF_020709765.2 Clostridium pacaense | reverse complement strand
ACTGGTTTTCCACATTCCTTCCAACCAGGGGGGGGGGGGAGGGGGGGGGGGGGGGGGGGGGGGTGGGGGAGGGGGGGGGGGTGGGGGGGGCGGGGGGGGGGGGGGGGGGGGGAGAGGGGGGGGGGGGGGGGGGGGAGGAGGGGGGGGGGGGGGGGGGGGGGGGGAGGGGGGGGAGGGGGGGGGGGGGGGGGGAGGAAAGGGGAGGCAGGATTGCTGAACCTCTGTCCCAGATTGATAAGATTACC
>NZ_JAJFEB020000176.1:0-245 GCF_020709765.2 Clostridium pacaense | reverse complement strand
GCCAGGACAGAGACGGCAGATGCAAGTGACAAAAAAGGAGACGATACAAAAACAGAAGCTCCTGAAGCGGTTGAAAAAGTATCCATTAAGTTTGGGAATACCCAGGGGGAAGCGGATATCCAGACCAAATCGCTTCATGAGGTAGCAGAACGGTTGTCAAAGGCCTAAGGAGGTGGGTTCACGGCTGACGTCTACGGAAGTCCAGCCTTAGGGGATACGGATGACTTAACAGAACAGGCGATGCA
>NZ_JAJFEB020000175.1:0-245 GCF_020709765.2 Clostridium pacaense | reverse complement strand
TCACATATGATATTGAAACATTTGCATAGGTTGATGTTCTGGATGACATCGTCAATCACCAGGGACTTAGCCGCAAGGCCAATGGTGGAGAACAGCCCTGTCTCCGGCCCGAATATAAAGAAGGAGGAAGCCAAGGCAGCCACGTCCACCAGCATGAGGACGGTTCCGATACTAAGGCTGGTGTGCTTTGTTAATATCATGGCAATGATATCGGCCCCTACGCTGGACGCCCCGATATCAAACCG
>NZ_JAJFEB020000174.1:0-245 GCF_020709765.2 Clostridium pacaense | reverse complement strand
AGATTACGGCGCGGGCGGTATGCTGATGATAGCGGCATTCTACCTTCTGAGGAAGGACCGTACGGCCAGGCGCCTGGCTTTGGATGTATCCGTCGGACAATCTGATTCAGGATGACTATGATGAAGGGGAGTACAGCTGGTGGCGCACGGATCAGAACGGAAAGATATATCAGAATAAGATAAAGAAAGTCAATGGCAGGTATTATGCATTTGACGGACTCGGCAGGATGCAGACCGGATTTGTG
>NZ_JAJFEB020000173.1:0-245 GCF_020709765.2 Clostridium pacaense | reverse complement strand
AGTTTTAAAAGACAAGTACGCTATTATCATCGGTGACCGTGACGGCGTACCTGGACCGGCCATAGAAGAGTGTGCGAAGACAGCCGGCGCAAAGATAGCCTACTCCTCTACTGAATGCTTTGTCTGAACGTCCGCGGGTGCTATGGATCTGGAAAACCAGAAAAGGGTTTTAAAGGTAAGTGAGGAATACGGACCAGAGAACATCGTTGTTCTTCTGGGTGCTGCAGAAGCAGAAGCAGCCGGCC
>NZ_JAJFEB020000172.1:0-245 GCF_020709765.2 Clostridium pacaense | reverse complement strand
GGGGATTTATCTTAAGTATGAAGGCCTGAACCAGAAACCGCTGCTCACAAAAGCAGCATTAAAGAGAGGGGTTCCAGGGCATGGGACACCTCGGGCACATATACCCTTGTGGGCGTCACTGGTTCCTCCAGATGGGCCAATGCCACGGTAATCGTGTTGTCGCCCTCAAACGGGGCAGTTCCCGTCACCATCTCATACATGGTAATGCCAGAGGAGGAAATATCACTGCGCTCATCGCAGTAGCC
>NZ_JAJFEB020000171.1:0-245 GCF_020709765.2 Clostridium pacaense | reverse complement strand
TTCTGGGAGCTGTTTGGCTCCATCCCGTCCCTGCGCCAGCCCGGACGCAGAGTAAGCACTCCTCTTCCCGATGCCATGGCATGCATCATGCCAGATATTCCGGTCCAGGACCGCCACATCCCCAGGATTCAGGATAACGGCCCGCACATCTTCGGCCCGGGGCGGCTCATCCCCCCTGGACTTTGCCACGCAAAGCACGAACGGGTCAGCGGCGCAGAACAGCGCTTCCTGGGTATGGTCATGTT
>NZ_JAJFEB020000170.1:0-246 GCF_020709765.2 Clostridium pacaense | reverse complement strand
CCCTCTTTCTCTGTGTTGCCTTGCTTATGAAGTTTTCATAAGTTTATCCCTTTTTTGAATAAATGTCAAGGGGAAAGCGGCAAATTTTTGCTATTTCAGTCAATCCAGTACGTCGGCCTGGGCTTTGTCGCAGGCTTCCTGCGCCGTCATCTCTCCTGCCTCTGCACGTGCTGCATAGCTTCCCATTCTATCCAGCATCTGTTTAATCTGCTCGTATGGCGGTGTCCCCTGCAGGCCCCTCTTAAC
>NZ_JAJFEB020000169.1:0-246 GCF_020709765.2 Clostridium pacaense | reverse complement strand
TTTATGCGGGTTTGCGGCATTTTTGAAACTTCCGGTTCCTACCGCTTTCTACCACGTTATTGGGGTTTATTGGTCACAATAAAGTCACAAATCAACGGTTATTTTTTCTATCTCTTTTTTCGGGTCTTCCATGTCGCGGTGGCCGTAGACCTTGTTGGTGATGTCGGCTTTGAATGAGTGCCCCATCATCCGTGTACGGTCGTTTTCTTTTACCTCATACGTTTCGCACAACATGGGGAATGTATG
>NZ_JAJFEB020000168.1:0-247 GCF_020709765.2 Clostridium pacaense | reverse complement strand
ACAATCCTTTCCTTCAGGCTTTGCCTGGATCCAGAAAAATTAGTTGACAGCGCGGTCCTATGTCCCGATTGGTACCTGACCAAACCGATAATTGTTTCACTGTAATACTGCCGTACAGCCGGATCCGCACTGCGTATGACTTCCTTGTCACAGGATAATGCACATTGGATATCAATGGCATTTGCCATCATGTAAACAATGGGATTAAACCAATGGACGGCGGTTGCAGCCAGTACCAGACATTTAT
>NZ_JAJFEB020000167.1:0-247 GCF_020709765.2 Clostridium pacaense | reverse complement strand
ACCACCCTCAGGATGATTGCGGGCCTGGAGGATATATCCTCAGGGGAACTGTGGCTGGATGACTGCCTCATTAACATGGTGGAGCCAAAGGACAGGGACCTGTCCATGGTATTCCCGAACTACGCCCTGTACCCCCATATGACGGTATATGAAACTGTGGCCTTTGGCCTGTGGGCCCATACGACGCCCAAGGCAGAGATTGACCCACGGGTAAGGGCGGAGGACGGGATACTGGAGATAGGCCACC
>NZ_JAJFEB020000166.1:0-247 GCF_020709765.2 Clostridium pacaense | reverse complement strand
GGGGGGGGGGGGGGAAAAAAAATGTGTTATGACACTATATCACAATTTCACATAAAGTGGTAGATTGTTTCAATCCACGCTCGGTATATTGTCGACGTGCGACTGCATCCTACGTAGATGCGTGGTTGACCTCATGGCATTGGGGGATACCGATTACTCTCCGCCCACCAATGTCGTTAAGTTTGTTTTTTGCAATTCATCTCCCCACCTTAGAGGATGGGAGAATCCTTGCTAATATTTGTTTAAA
>NZ_JAJFEB020000165.1:0-247 GCF_020709765.2 Clostridium pacaense | reverse complement strand
ATAAACCCCCTTGTCCATGAATGTATCACATACCTTGAAGAAATCCTCCCTGGTAGTGGGCACCTACACCCCTGCCTCCTCAAACATTTTCTTATTATAGAAGGTTGCCTTTCCCTGCGCATCAATAGGGAAGCCGTATACGCCGCCGTTCACCGTACACTCATCCACCAGCATGGGCAGTACATTGGTCATACACTCCTCATCCTTAAGGTCCATGAAGTATCCGCCGTCCACAAACTCCTGCATG
>NZ_JAJFEB020000164.1:0-247 GCF_020709765.2 Clostridium pacaense | reverse complement strand
CCGGGCATCCGCCCCATCCCGCATCCCTGATGGCATTGACAATTGCATCAAATGCCTGTTTTGACGGCCAGATTGTATCTATTATAATCAGTCCGTCCGTGGTCCATAGTACAAAACAGATGGTTTCCCTCTGGGAAACAATCAGAAGGTCATCAAAAATCATGGCGTGGGTGAAAAAGGACATGTCTCCCATGGCCCTTATTGTTTCCTGTGTAACCAGTGGTGTGTTTAATCGGTTCATTTTATA
>NZ_JAJFEB020000163.1:0-248 GCF_020709765.2 Clostridium pacaense | reverse complement strand
AGAAAGAAAAGGAAAGGAAGAGGGGAGGAGAGGGGAAAAAGGAAAAAAAAGGGGAAAAGAAGAAGGAGAGGGGGGAGGGGGGGGGAGGGAGGAAAGAGGAAGAGGAAAGAGGGGGAAGAAAAGGAAGAGGGGAGGGGAAAAGAAGGAGGAAGGGGAGGAAAGGGGAGGGGGGAGGGAAAAGAGGAGAGGGGGGGGGAGGAAAAGGAGAGAAAGGAAGGGAAAAAAGAAGAAGGGAAGGGGAGGGGAGG
>NZ_JAJFEB020000162.1:0-248 GCF_020709765.2 Clostridium pacaense | reverse complement strand
GCCATGTTAAGGGTGTCATATATCTCTTCATCGGACGCGTCTTTCTTGCCCCACCTCATGTTGTCCCGCAAGGTTCCCTTAACATGGCCCAGGCCAGGGAATTCGTGAATGACAAAGGCCAGGGGCTTATGCTGCACATTGATCAGGGAGGGCGGAACCTGTCCGGAGGACAGCGCCAGCGGCTTACCATTGCAAGGGCCCTAGTGCGCAGGCCGGAAATCCTTATTATGGACGACAGTGCCTCCGCC
>NZ_JAJFEB020000161.1:0-248 GCF_020709765.2 Clostridium pacaense | reverse complement strand
CCCGGTAATCCGCACATATGCTTCCGGATTATTCTGCATTTTCTGATGTTCATCGCACATCTTGTCCAATGCCTTCCCCATATCTGCCCGTTGCCGGCCTGTCTGTTCCTGTCCAGGTTCTGCCTGGTCCTGCCCTGATTCCGCCCGCGCCTGCCCTGATTCCGCCCGCGCCTGCACTGATTCCGCCCGCGCCTGTCCTGATTCCGCCCGCGCCTGCCCTGATTCCGCCCGCGCCTGTCCTGATAGAT
>NZ_JAJFEB020000160.1:0-248 GCF_020709765.2 Clostridium pacaense | reverse complement strand
GCTCCAGAAGGCTCACCGCCTCGTCCACCGTGGCCGCCTTATCAAGCATCAGCAGGATGGCCGTGGTCGTGGTAATATCCGTATTCCCCGTATCCTGGTCCGTGGGCTCATCCGCAATGCGGAGCACCGCCACCGCCAGTCCCTTTTCATTCATCCCGTCCAGAGGCGCATAAGGCGCTGCCAGTGTGATAAGCTTCTGCTTCCATGTATCCGGCAGCTTACCCTCCCCAAACCCCAGGAAGGCAAGA
>NZ_JAJFEB020000159.1:0-249 GCF_020709765.2 Clostridium pacaense | reverse complement strand
AAAAAGTTTTACCAAAGCTTTGATCGTTGCAGTCATAACTAAGTAACCAGTTACTCCTGCTAACGCAGCGGTTCCTTTATCTCGTTTCGCTAAGCCAATACATAATCCCACACAGAGAAGTAGTGACAAATTACTGAATACAACCTCTCCTGCAGAGCTCATTACTTGGAATATTGATTGAAAAATACTATTGTCTAGTATTGGATAAGTTGCTATCGTGGTTGGGTTTGAAAGTGCACCACCAATCCC
>NZ_JAJFEB020000158.1:0-250 GCF_020709765.2 Clostridium pacaense | reverse complement strand
AAAGGAAAGGAAGGAAGAAGAAAAGGAAGAAGAGGGGGGAGAGGGGAGGAAGGAGGGAGAAGGGGAAAAAAGGAAAGAAGAAGGAGAGGAGAGAGGGGAGGAGGAAGGAAAGGGGGAAAAGGAAGAGGAAAGAAGGAGGGAGGGAAGAAAGGAAAGGAAGAGGGGAAAAAAGAAGGAAAAAGGAAGGAGGAAAGAAGGAGAAAAAGGAAGAAGGGAAGGGAGGAAGGAGGAGGAGAAGGAAAGGAGGAGA
>NZ_JAJFEB020000157.1:0-250 GCF_020709765.2 Clostridium pacaense | reverse complement strand
GAAGATGCTTGCGGAGATTATGAGGTACATACAAGAAAACGAGATTTTTTCTTTTGCTGAGTTTATCGACTTGAGCCGTTTGTATCATCCGGCTTGGTTTACTTTGATTGTCAATACCAACGGTTGGATAGTTAAAGAGTTCCTCAAGTCGCTTGAATGGGAACGCTCTGTCGGATATGTCAGAAAGGCGGAAAGATTGCCGAAAGCAGACTTCGAAACAGGAGAAGCCCTGGACTCTGAATAAGGCTGT
>NZ_JAJFEB020000156.1:0-252 GCF_020709765.2 Clostridium pacaense | reverse complement strand
TGTGCTGCAGGAGAAATCTCAGGATCAGGTCATAAAAGTTTTTGATTATTTGACAGAAAAACTCGGAATTGGGGTATGTCAGGAACTGTTCCCTGTCATCCTGACCGATAATGGTGTGGAATTTCAATTTCCAGAACGGTTGGAATGTGATAAAAATGGCGGGATCCGCACAAAAATCTTTTACTGCAATCCGAACTCTTCCTGGCAAAAAGGGCGGATTGAGAAAAATCATGAATACATCCGGTATGTGAT
>NZ_JAJFEB020000155.1:0-253 GCF_020709765.2 Clostridium pacaense | reverse complement strand
ATGAAAGGTCTCAAACCTGCAAGTGTAGAAGAATCCTTCCAATCAAAAAAACAGGTAGCTCTCAAGAAAATCGAACGTGATTTTGCAGATGAAACCATTCGTGCCAACTTTGAGAAATTTGGTAAGGATGCTCGCAAATTGGCTGCTGAGTTTACTCCAGAAGAATTGGCAATGTATATCTTGAGTCTGACAGTCCAAGACCCAGATAGCCTTCCAGAAGTGGAGATTGCACGTGAAAAACCACTACCGTTTA
>NZ_JAJFEB020000154.1:0-253 GCF_020709765.2 Clostridium pacaense | reverse complement strand
AATCTCTATTAAATCCATCTTCCATCTCCTATTTCACATCGGTCAGTTCGGAAATGACCCTGGCCAGCAATGGCCTTGGAAGGACCACCAGCTTGCCGGTTTCCTTTGCGAACATGTCCTTCATTTCCTGGTTAAATCCGATGCAGTCCAGTACGACCAGGTCCGCATCCATATCCTTAATTGCCCCCGCTGCCGCGGCCAGGGCTTCCCACGGTCCATAGGGGGAGGCCGGGACAGCCTTTACATGGTCCAC
>NZ_JAJFEB020000153.1:0-253 GCF_020709765.2 Clostridium pacaense | reverse complement strand
CATTGCCAGGGCATTGGTCAGCTCGGATGCAGTCATTGTCATGGATGAACCGATTACCAATCTGGACGCCAAGCTCCGTTAGGAAATGCTCATCGAGATACGGCAGATCCAGAAGAACATAGGCACCACGATTTTTTATATTACCCATGACCAGGATGCGTCCCTGCAGCTGTGCGACAAGATGGCGATCATGAACCAGGATGGGGAGCTGTGCCAGCTTGGAGCGGACGAGGACATCATCCTCAGGCCGGCC
>NZ_JAJFEB020000152.1:0-254 GCF_020709765.2 Clostridium pacaense | reverse complement strand
TGCCGCCCGCCTCGGTGGTAAGGGTGATGTAGTCCCCGCAGCTCTCTTCCGCAGCAACAGAGGAAGCTGCCTCCGGTATGCCCACACCCAGGTTCACGATGGCGCCCTTGTTCAGTTCCATGGCAGCCCTTCTGGCAATTACCTTCCTGGCGCTGAGCTTTTCAAATGGGATGGCATCCATTGGAACCCTTATCTCACCTGAAAATACAGGATTATAATAGGTCTTGGAGGTCTGCCAGTGATATTCGGGCTTG
>NZ_JAJFEB020000151.1:0-255 GCF_020709765.2 Clostridium pacaense | reverse complement strand
AGGGGGGAGAGGGAAGAGGAGGAAAGGAGGAAAAAAAAAAAGAAAGGGAAGAAGAAGGGGAAGGAGAGAGGAAAGGGGAGGGGAAAGGAGGAGGGGGAAGAGGAGAAAGGAAAGGAGAAGGAAAAGGGGAAAGGGAGGAGAAGGAAGGGGAAAAGGAAAGGAAGGGGAGGGGGGGGAGAAAAAGGGAGGAGAGGAGCGAAGGAGAGAGGGGGGGAAGAGGGAAAAGAGAGGGGAGGGAGGAGAGGAAGGCGAGGA
>NZ_JAJFEB020000150.1:0-255 GCF_020709765.2 Clostridium pacaense | reverse complement strand
CTCCATCCTTCCCGGTCCATGATCTGGCGCACTTTCCTTCCGGCATCCTTACCACTGCCGCTGTCAATCAGACATATCCGGGTATCATCAATCTTAAATACGCCGATTTTGGCAGGGCAGTTAATATAGAAACTCCTGGCGCCTGTCTGTATCAGTTCATACATACTATACCTCCTTGCTTTTATGAGTTAAATTAGCACTATGATAGCACATAAAAGGGAAAAATGAAATACAGGTTTATATTTGACTTGAAAT
>NZ_JAJFEB020000149.1:0-255 GCF_020709765.2 Clostridium pacaense | reverse complement strand
GGCATATGTGTTCTGCATGGATGATGCAGCGCAATGGAATTGCAGTTCCGCGTAAGTGCAGATCTATGAAATTACAGATTTGTGGAATTGCAGATTTGTGGACTTGCAGCGCCGCGTAATGCAGGAGTGCCATACGGATTCCGGAAGCTAACTTGGGTGGTACCGCCGAGTCATTCGGCCCCTTGCGTAGATATAACGCATGGGATTTGGATGGCTCTTTTTGCGTGATGAGGAGGCGGATCAGCCGGATTAGGG
>NZ_JAJFEB020000148.1:0-255 GCF_020709765.2 Clostridium pacaense | reverse complement strand
CGAACATCCATCCTTAAATACCAGCATTCACGGATAAAATGAATGGAAGCGGTTACCTGTAACACTGGAACGCATCACGCCTGCAAAGTGGACACTGCTTGTGCCAAGGGGAAAAATATTGTTGGCCGTGACCAGAAGTCCTCCAAAATTCTGGGCATAGATTAAATACCCTTTATACCCGGCCCCTATGAGGTTATCGGTTGTTTTTGATGCCTGCCCCGAACCGCGCAGTTCGATACAGTTGCCGCATTCAGC
>NZ_JAJFEB020000147.1:0-256 GCF_020709765.2 Clostridium pacaense | reverse complement strand
GAGAGGAAGAGAGGGGGGAAAAAGGGAAAAGGGGGGGAAGGGAGGAGAAGAGGGGGAAGGGAGGAGAAGGAGGAAAAGGAGAGAAGGGAAAGAAGGAGAAAGAAAAGGAGGAGAAAGAAGAGAAGGAAGGGAAGAAAGAAAGGGGAAGAAAGGAAGAGGGAAAGAAAAAAGAGGGGAAAGGAGAAGAGGAAAGAAAGAAGGAAAAAGGAGGGGGGGGGAAAAAAGGAAAGGGAAAGGGAAGGAAGAGAAAGAAAAA
>NZ_JAJFEB020000146.1:0-257 GCF_020709765.2 Clostridium pacaense | reverse complement strand
CGCTAATAACGGCGCCCAGGAATACTCCAAGGAGTGGGGCTTTACCGTTGATTCCCAGGGCAGCGCCAACGCGGCGGTTGCAGACCAGGTAAATGTAATCAACAACGCAATTGCCAGCGGCGTGGATGTAATCTGTGTATCTTCCGTGGATGCCACCGGACTGGATTCAGCCCTGACAGAGGCCAAGGATGCAGGCGTAACCGTTGTTACATGGGATTCAGACGTTTCCGATACGGCCCGTACCCTGATGGTAAGCC
>NZ_JAJFEB020000145.1:0-257 GCF_020709765.2 Clostridium pacaense | reverse complement strand
GTAGGAAGAATATCAAGAAGCAGGTTTGTTTTAATGAAGAGGAATCTGTTATTTTTATGGCGGAGACAGAGAAAGAGGTCCGGATGCATCATAAACGTCCTGCAGACCGGGCAATCGGTCATGCGCTGAATGAACGATTTGTGGATGGAGCTACGGATATGGGACAGTTTTTCCAGTATACATCTCTTTCTGGCGGCCAGCCTTTTTGCGGTACCATCAAAGAAAATTCAAAAGATCTTTCCCTGCTGATGGCATGC
>NZ_JAJFEB020000144.1:0-258 GCF_020709765.2 Clostridium pacaense | reverse complement strand
AAGAAAAACCGCTCAAGGAAGATGCTAAAGCTGTAACAAATGAAGAAGTGAATCAAATGATTGAAAACAGGAAAGTGGATTTTAATCAAAATTGGTACTTTAAACTCAATGCAAATTCTAAGGAAGCCATTAAACCTGATGCAGACGTATCTACGTGGAAAAAATTAGATTTACCGTATGACTGGAGTATCTTTAACGATTTCGATCATGAATCTCCTGCACAAAATGAAGGTGGACAGCTCAACGGTGGGGAAGCTT
>NZ_JAJFEB020000143.1:0-258 GCF_020709765.2 Clostridium pacaense | reverse complement strand
CACACGGTGTGCAGGCTGGATTACACGGCAAGGCACCATGGGATTGCCAAGGAACCGGATGTTATCTGCAGCCGCAGGCCTGCATGGCGGTTCTTGGACAGCCCGGACCTGGATTTCCTGGAGCAGAACTTGTACCGTTATTATGGAAATGTCTGGGACAGGCCCGCGGACCATGTGGTGATATATACGAGCTGTGGTTCGGCCGGGGAGGCTGCTTATGTGTGCAGCCGGATTGAGCAGATGGTTCAGGAGGAAGGG
>NZ_JAJFEB020000142.1:0-260 GCF_020709765.2 Clostridium pacaense | reverse complement strand
CTGTTCCCTCCTTAAAATATCAGTGCACTCCCGGAATCTCCTGGTAATCAGCCGGCTCCGTGATAATCCCGTCAGCCCTTCCCTCCACCAGGATTTCAAACATATCCTCCCGTACCCTATGCTTTAAAACCACTTCCGGGCGGTAACTGCTTCCCATCCGTTTCTGTATCTTCCGGTGCAGCCTGCTGCCATCCTGCATGGCCTCCTTCTTTGCCCCGTCGGTCCTGCGGTTGTCCAAATCACCACTTCGCATCACGAAT
>NZ_JAJFEB020000141.1:0-260 GCF_020709765.2 Clostridium pacaense | reverse complement strand
CATGGGTGGAGGATGTGGTGTTGGAAAACGATGGAACCATAGTGATACAGTTGGAAAATGGGGAGACAGACATGCAGGCCATCATCCAGGCGGCCATGTGGCATGTGTCCTATCACACCAAGTACTGTAACGCACTTAACATGTGGATTGCTGGCTGCCAGACCACGGATGAGGTAGCCGAGATATTCTACGGCGCAGATGTGCCGGAGCAGTATCAGTCAGATGTGCTTAAGGCCTACTTGGTGGAGATTACTACAATT
>NZ_JAJFEB020000140.1:0-261 GCF_020709765.2 Clostridium pacaense | reverse complement strand
GGAGAATCACGATGCGGGTAACACTACCAGATATTTCAAGGTTATCAGGTATATCAACTTCGACTGTTTCCAGGGTGCTGACCAACAATGTGCATGTCAGCCCGGAAACAGTGAGAAAGGTAAAAGAGGCAGCTGATATGCTGGGGTACATACCGAATGGTGCGGCCAGGAGTCTGTTCAATAACCTTAGGAATATGATTGGTCTGATTGTTCCTGAGCTGGAGAAGCCTTTGTACACGGAAATTATCCAGGGGGTGGAAG
>NZ_JAJFEB020000139.1:0-261 GCF_020709765.2 Clostridium pacaense | reverse complement strand
ACCAGCTGAAAACGCTTCCCAAGCTGGACGGCCTGACGAAACTGGTCACTCTGAACTGCGCCAAGAACCAGCTAACGACGCTGGATGTGACCGGCCTGAAGGTCTTGACCTATCTGAACTGCTCCGAGAACCAGCTAACGGAGCTAAACGTGACCGAGACGGGGCTGACCTATCTGGACTGCTCCAAGAACCAGCTGAAAACGCTTCCCAAGCTGGACGGCCTGACGAAACTGGTCACTCTGAACTGCGCCAAGAACCAGC
>NZ_JAJFEB020000138.1:0-262 GCF_020709765.2 Clostridium pacaense | reverse complement strand
AGAAGAAAAGAAGAAGGAGGAGAAGGGAAGAGGAGGGAAAGGAGAGAAGGAAAGAGAGAGGGAGGAGAAGAAAGAAGGGGAAAGGAAGGGAAAAGGGGAAAGAGAGGGAGGGAAGAAAGAGGGAGAAGAGGAAGAGAGAGGAAGGAAGAGGAGGGAAGGAGGAAAAAAGAGAAAAAAAAGGGGAAAAAAAAGAAGAAAAAGAGAGCAAAAGAAAGGAAAAGCAGGGAAAGGGAAGGGAAAGGGACGCGGGGGGAAAGGAAGA
>NZ_JAJFEB020000137.1:0-262 GCF_020709765.2 Clostridium pacaense | reverse complement strand
AAAGGAAAAAAGAAGGAAAGAGGAAGGAAGGGGAAAGAGAAAAGAAGGGGGAAGAAGAGAAAGGGAAGAAAAGAAGAAAAAAAAGGGAGAAGGGAAAGAAGGAGAGAAGGGGGAAGGGAGAAGGAGAAGGGGGGGAAAGGGAAAAAAAAAGAGAGGGAGGAAGGGAGGAAGGAGAAAAGAAGAAAGAAAAGGAAAGGGAGGGAAGAAAAGGAAAGGGAAGGGAAGAGAGAAGAGGGAGGAGAGGAGGGAAAAAAGGAAGGGG
>NZ_JAJFEB020000136.1:0-262 GCF_020709765.2 Clostridium pacaense | reverse complement strand
GAATCGCTGACCGGACACTCCAGGTACCAGCTCTCAAATTTCAGATATTCTGCCATAGGATGTTCCCTGTCGTAGCCGCGGGGGACACTTTTAAGTGCCATGCCCCTGACCGTGAAGGTTTCCTTGAAATCAGGAGACTGGATAACCTGTTCCCACTGGCTGGGATGCGTAAGGATATGGTCCCGTATCATGGCGGTTGCATCCTTAAACATATCCGTGAAAAGCCCTCCTCCTAACAAGGACTGGCCGCCGGGTTTTATCA
>NZ_JAJFEB020000135.1:0-262 GCF_020709765.2 Clostridium pacaense | reverse complement strand
TCCATCGCGGGATTTTACCACAACGATGTGCTGGTGCCCATTGTCAGAAGCCTGGCCGTGGTGCTGTTCCCTGGGGCCGTGATTTCAGTGCAGACCGCCTATGTGTCCAGGAACATGGAGTTCAAGGGCCTGTTTAAGGCCACCATGGCGGCGGTGGTGATATCCGGCGCGGCCAGTATTTTCATGGTGTACAGGGGAATGGGCGTCTGGGCCATGGTGGGCCAGCAGATTGCCTATTATCTGGCGCTTATGCCCACCCTGT
>NZ_JAJFEB020000134.1:0-263 GCF_020709765.2 Clostridium pacaense | reverse complement strand
AAAAAAAAAGGGGGGAAGGAGAAGGAAAAAAAAGAGGGGGAAAAGAAAGGGAAAAAAAGAGGGAAGGAAAAGAAGAGAGGAAGAGAGGGGAGGGGGGAAGGCAGGAGGGACAGGGGAAGGGAAAGGAAAGAAGAAGAAGACAGGGAGGAGGGGAGGGGGAAGGAGACAAGCGACAGAAGGAGATGATAGAACCGATGGGTGTAGGAATTGAGTGGGGGTTTGCAGTGATTGGGCCGACTTACAGACTTGAAGGGGAGGTTGGG
>NZ_JAJFEB020000133.1:0-263 GCF_020709765.2 Clostridium pacaense | reverse complement strand
AGAGCGGGTCCGGGAACATGGATGCGAATGTGGACTTCCCTATCCCCTACGGGCCATATACGACCACCTTTTTTGCACCGGGTATCTTTCCTTTGATGATTTCCATCTATCTTCACTCCTTCTCAATTTTTTGGACCGTATCAACAAACTGGTAGAAGGTCCTGCCGCGCTCCTTTCTGCCCATACGTCTGCCAACCTGACTGAATATACATGTGCCGGTTGTTGGGGAATAGGAGTGTACGGCCCCTGTTCTGTCAGTCACG
>NZ_JAJFEB020000132.1:0-263 GCF_020709765.2 Clostridium pacaense | reverse complement strand
TGCAGGCAGGGGATTAACCAGGCTCCTGTAGATATCGCAATGCTTGATAAGCTTATCTCTCCACTGCTTGCTCAGGGACAGTCACTGGCACACATTTATGCCTTTCATGGACACGAGATTCCCTGTTCCAGGAAGACCCTCTACAATTATATAGACCAGGGCGTTTTTACTGCTAAGAACATCGACCTGCGCCGTAAGGTACGTTACAAATGCAAGCCAAGAAAGACCGGTACAAGGGTCAGCCTGGCTGCAAAGGAATTCCG
>NZ_JAJFEB020000131.1:0-264 GCF_020709765.2 Clostridium pacaense | reverse complement strand
CACAGTGGGACACCAGGGAAAGCTGCACATTGGAATCCGTAATCCCGGGGTGCTATAATGGATACCACATTATTATCCACAAAAGCCTGGATACCGGTACGCCGTCCTGCTCCGTTGTCAACACCTATGAACTCAGTGGCGGTCATGCCAAGGGCATTGCCGTTGCTGCCTCCATCAAAATCAACAGATACCAAGGCAGCACCGCCCTCGCCCAGCTGTTTGAAAGGAGGGATGAATTTCCCAGTACCGCCTGCGCCTTCACCG
>NZ_JAJFEB020000130.1:0-264 GCF_020709765.2 Clostridium pacaense | reverse complement strand
ACTCCCCGAGTAGGACTTGAACCTACGACAGCGCGGTTAACAGCCGCGTGCTCTACCGACTGAGCTATCGAGGAATATTAAAAGTGCTCTCCGAGTCTTTATTATACTTTATAATCAAAGATTCATCAAGTACCTTCTGAAGATATTGTATGAAACTTTTGCTGATTTTATGCAAAAATACATACCTTCAAAACCACATATTGAAAACCGAACTGACAAACTTCCTGCTTCTCCCTGAACCTTCTGGTTAAGCCCTCGACCGAT
>NZ_JAJFEB020000129.1:0-265 GCF_020709765.2 Clostridium pacaense | reverse complement strand
GAAGGAGGGGGGAGGAAGAAGAAAGAAAGGAGAAAGAGGGAAGAGGAAAGGAAAAAAGGAGGGAGAGAAAAAAAAGGAGGAGGGAGGGAAAAGGAGAAGGGAAGAAAAGAGGAAAGGGGGAGAGAAAGAGGAGGAGAGGAGGAAGGGAGAAGAAAGAAAGGAAGAGAAAAGGAGGAAGGAAAAAAGAAGGGGAGGGGGAAAAGGGAGGGGAAGGGAAGAAGGGGAAGGAAGGGGAGAGAAGCAAGGCAGGAAGCCGGAGGAGGAC
>NZ_JAJFEB020000128.1:0-266 GCF_020709765.2 Clostridium pacaense | reverse complement strand
GAATACGAATCGTCCTTGAAATTCGTGTCAATTATGTATCTATTAGCTATAGGTACTAATGATTGTATTACATACAATAATGCTGTTACAAAAAATAAAATCCCTAGCTTATTCCTATACTTAAAAAAATACTTTAAAACAGGCGACTTCTTATTATCTTTACGAGACATAAAGCTATCTAACTTTTTAAATGTTAAAATGATATTTGAATAATGCCTTTCAAATTCACTTATTGACATTCTCTGCCTGCCTTTTGCAGGATCTAA
>NZ_JAJFEB020000127.1:0-266 GCF_020709765.2 Clostridium pacaense | reverse complement strand
ACATGGGAACTGCCGCAATGCCGCCGCCGCCCATCATGGGCTTCCCCGGTTTCCTGCCCGCCATTTTCCGGCCCACGTTCACAAGTTTTGCCACCCTCCCGCCTCCTCTCTTTTCCCCCCCCCCTTCCCTCCCTCCCCTCTCCCTTCTCCTCCTTTTTTCCTTCTTTCCCCCCTTCTCCTCCCTCCTTCTTCCTTCTCTTTTTCTTCCCCTCCTCCTTTTTCTCCTTTTCTCCCTTTCCTTCTTTTCTTCCTTTCTTCTTTCTCTC
>NZ_JAJFEB020000126.1:0-266 GCF_020709765.2 Clostridium pacaense | reverse complement strand
ACCACATATCCTTTTACATTGATGACGGCTGTCATGCAGGATTCATCCACCAGCTGAAGCCCTATCTCCAAAGCCCCTGTTTTCTTAGCGGTAAATACCACAACCTCATCCTTCTGTACCGCATACACAGGATTCCCGGCATCAGACTGCACCACTTTTTCAATCTTCACGGATTCCCCGTCCGGATCCGGAAACAGATCCTCCTCCAGCACCATGAAGCTCTGCTGCTTCTTATCATCCTGTATCACGGTATGGCTTAAGAATAC
>NZ_JAJFEB020000125.1:0-266 GCF_020709765.2 Clostridium pacaense | reverse complement strand
GGAGGACGATAAACTGCGCAGCTTTTAACTGCGCAGTTTTATGATAAGAGTTCAGTTAATCTTAAGTAGAGACAATCATGGCTGCGGTAAACATGACAGAGGGAAATATAACAAATCATCTGGTCCGCTATTCGGTTCCGCTTAGCCTGGGCAATCTGTTCCAGCTCACGTACAATGCAGTGGACTCCATCATAGCGGGCCGTTGCATAGGGAAGCAGGCCCTGGCAGCGGAAGGCACTGCCAGCCCGGTCAGGAACATTGGCATC
>NZ_JAJFEB020000124.1:0-266 GCF_020709765.2 Clostridium pacaense | reverse complement strand
GGCAGTCCACGTCGATATCTGATACCATGAGCGCCACCGTAATCCCCCACTTCCTGAGCTCCTCCAGCTTATCCACCACACGCTTATCGTTCAGGGGTATGATGGCCAGTGCATGGATTCCTTCATCCTCCAGCTCGTCTATCATCCGTAGCTGGCTGTCCGCATCATAGCCTTCCCCATATCTGGCCATGATTTCCACGCCGTAATCCGCAATCTTTGTATTGGCAGCCTGGATTCCTGCTAAAAGCTCTTCAATAAAAGCAGGC
>NZ_JAJFEB020000123.1:0-267 GCF_020709765.2 Clostridium pacaense | reverse complement strand
CCTCATTCTTTGTTCCCAAGCCCTTTACCCCCTTCCAGTGGGCCAGGATGCGCACCAAGGAGGAGTTTATTAAGCGCGCCAACATAGTCCGCGGCAAGTTCCGGGAGGTGAGGAACTATAAGAGCCTTAAATACAACTGGCATGAAGCGGAGCTGACTGTCCGTGAGGGCGTGCTGGCCATAGGCGACAGGCGTGTGGGCGCCGTGATTGAATAGGCATACCGCACAGGAGCCATCTATGATTCCTGGTCAGAATATTTTAACAATG
>NZ_JAJFEB020000122.1:0-268 GCF_020709765.2 Clostridium pacaense | reverse complement strand
GTTCGGGAACTTCACAAGCTCGTAGCAGCTGACCCAGATCTCATTGTTGCTCTCGTTCTGGGATTCGTCAAATATCAGCTCCAGCCCTAATTGGAGGTGGGGCTCATCGATATTGTTGTTGTTCTCGGTGCGGCTGTATCCGGTGCGCCCAAGATACCCCACCACATCCCCTGCCTGGACCACGGACCCTTCCTTAAGGCCTGACTGATAGGGATAGTTCTGCCGCAGATGGGCGTAATAGTAGTAGCGTTTATGGTCAAAGCTGCGG
>NZ_JAJFEB020000121.1:0-269 GCF_020709765.2 Clostridium pacaense | reverse complement strand
GCCGGCCCGATCAGGTACAGCACGCCTTCCGGCCTGTACTTCTGCCCGCTGACTGCCATCGTCCCTATCCACAGCTGTCCTCCAGGTCCGCATTTGCCATCGTTGAACCGGATCCCATCTGCCATGGGAAAGCGGCATAGGGTTTCTGCCCTGCCGTCCTCCGGATGAAACACGTTCATGCAATCGTCAACCGCAGCAATCATTTCCGCACGGTCCCTGCCAGGTATAATACATCCAACATAAGTCCCCAGCTTCCAATGCTGGATTTT
>NZ_JAJFEB020000120.1:0-271 GCF_020709765.2 Clostridium pacaense | reverse complement strand
AACCGTTCGTACATATCGATGAGAAGGGTATCCATGTCCAGGGGCGTAATGCGTATGACCCAGGGTCCCGCGTCCGCGGATGCCAGAAGCAGCATATCGACCACCAGATAGGACATACGGCAGCATTCCTTATCGATATTATCCATAAACTGCTCCCGGTTCTGCGGCATTGACCGGGCAGCGGACAGGCTGGAACGTATGACGGCCAGGGGCGCCCTCAGTTCATGCAAAGGGGATTTCCCGTTTACTGTGGTTCATCATCCGCACCTGC
>NZ_JAJFEB020000119.1:0-272 GCF_020709765.2 Clostridium pacaense | reverse complement strand
GAATTCACGTGGTTATGATGGTATAGAATAAATCGCATGGAGGTGGAATTCTGATTGTGACGAGTACAGGAATCCTCGGCGGAACGATCCCGGACCAATATGGAGGGCGCGGGACCCAGTTTACTGAAAACGGGATTCCAACGTATTCCCTGCCATTTCAAATTGAGGAGGCTCCAGAGGGGACCGTTTCTTTTGCGGTCCTCCTGAAAGACAAAGACTCCTATCCGGTTACGGGTGGATTTGTATGGGTTCACTGGCTGGCCGCGAACATC
>NZ_JAJFEB020000118.1:0-273 GCF_020709765.2 Clostridium pacaense | reverse complement strand
TGACAGTGCTCACGAACAGAGACGAGGAAGCAGGAAGCCATGCGGTCCAGGAGCGGATCATCGAAGAGGGCAAGAAAGCGGACTGGTGCATTGTAACAGAGGGCGCCCGGGAAAATGGAGCCATCGTGATTGAGCGCAAAGGCAACTGTTATTTCCACGTCCATGCATCGGGCCGCGCGGCCCATGCAGGTATCGAACCGGAGAAGGGCCGCAATGCCATAGAGGAACTGGCCCTGAAAATTGTAAAGCTGAGGGCGCTCCATGATTTTGACA
>NZ_JAJFEB020000117.1:0-274 GCF_020709765.2 Clostridium pacaense | reverse complement strand
GAGGAGGAGGAGGGGGGAGGGAGAAGGGAGGGGGGGGGAGGGGGAGGGAAGGGAGAGGAAAGAAAAGGAGGGAAGGAGGAAGGAGGAAAAAGGGGAAGGGGAGGGGGAGGGAAGGGAGGAGGGGAAGAAGGAAGGAAAAGGCAGAAGAAAAAAGGAGAGGGAGGAGGGGAGGAGAGAAGAAGGGAAGGAGGGGGGGGAAAGGAGGGGACGGGGAGGGAAACCAAGGGGGATGGGCAAAGAAAAAAGAAAGAAGCGGATAAAGGAGGCAGGGAGG
>NZ_JAJFEB020000116.1:0-274 GCF_020709765.2 Clostridium pacaense | reverse complement strand
GTTATATTATATATCGCATCCCAGATAGAACAGGACTGGGCCCCAGTCTTATCACGAAAGAGGGATCTTTATTATGGCAAGATTAGGTCTTTCCGTTTATCCGGAGCATTCTACTGCCCAGCGTGACTAGGAATATATAAGGAAGGCAGGAAGCCTTGGATACAAGCGTGTCTTTACCTGCTTGCTGAGCGTGGGGAATAAGAGCAGGGAAGAAGTGGTAGGGCCCTTGCGCAGCTCCCCCGCTCCACCATATGATGGGGCACGATGATCTTCG
>NZ_JAJFEB020000115.1:0-274 GCF_020709765.2 Clostridium pacaense | reverse complement strand
CCAGGCTCAGCAGGGAGGCATCCAAGGCAGTGATGGATGTGATGGATGCATACTGCACCCTGGAATACGAACTGAAGTCAGGGACAAGGGGAAGCCGCCAACTGATTGTGGAGGATATTGTAAAGAAAGTGACAGGGGCCGAGGCAGCCATGGCTGTGAACAATAACGCGGCAGCCAACATGCTGGTCCTGGCAGCCCTGGCCAGGGGGAAGGAAGTGGTTGTCTCTAGAGGCGAACTGGTGGAAGTGGGCGGCTCCTTCCGGATTCCCGATGT
>NZ_JAJFEB020000114.1:0-275 GCF_020709765.2 Clostridium pacaense | reverse complement strand
CACGGAACCAGCTATTTATGGCATGCTGCTGCCATTGAAACAACCGCTGGTCATCAGCTGTATTGCCGGTTGCATCGGCGGCGCGTTCTATGGCCGCTTTCATTTCAGGAAGTTCGATATGGGCGGTATGGGAATCTTTGAACTGCCCAATATGATGAATCCGGATGGTACGATGGACAATCTGATCATAGCTGTTATCGACATTGCGGTTTCCATGGCGGCTGGTTGCATACTCACCATGATTTTTTACCGGGAGCCGGAATCAGCAATCAATG
>NZ_JAJFEB020000113.1:0-276 GCF_020709765.2 Clostridium pacaense | reverse complement strand
GCCAGCCCGCGGCCGGGGATGCAGGGGCAAAGACTGAGGCGGCTTCATCCGTCCAGGAGAAATCCGGGATAGAGGATAAAGGAGGTTCAGGGACAGAAGGACAGGACGGGGCAGGAGCCGGAAGAGAAACCGGAACAGAAGCAGGAAGAAAGTACAGGATCGGTTTTGCCAACGCCTCCATATCCAACAGCTGGCGCGTAAAGACGCGTGACATGCTGGTGGATGAATGCGACCGCCTGGTGGTGGAGCTGATAGAAACCGATGCCCATGATGATG
>NZ_JAJFEB020000112.1:0-277 GCF_020709765.2 Clostridium pacaense | reverse complement strand
GGGATTTAAGCGGCGGGAACCAGTAGAAGGTAATAATCGCAAAATGCCTCGCCACCAGGCCGGATATCATGACTCTAGACGAACCCACCCGGGGCATCGATGTGGGTTCCAAGGCAGAGATTTATAAGATTATGAATCAGCTGGTATTGCAGGGGGTATCCATCATCATGATTTCCTCTGAACTTCCGGAACTGCGTAATATGAGCGACCGGATCAGCATCATGAGGGAAGGGAAGATAACCGGCGAGCAAAACATGGGAGAAGAAACGGAAGAAAC
>NZ_JAJFEB020000111.1:0-278 GCF_020709765.2 Clostridium pacaense | reverse complement strand
TTTTTCCCCACGTCCTTTAGGAAATAGTTATGGTCAATGCTCAGCGCCTCCCCGTCAATGTCGCGCACTCTCTGGATATAGTAAATTTGTGCGCCTATGGGAACCGTGGTCCTTTTCTGGATTTTTTCATCCACCGCAAGTTCGGCAAAACAGGCCACATGGGTTCTGTAGCTCTTTTTATTCCTGGCCACCGCCTCCTTCATGCTCTCAATCCCGCTAAGAATGAACTCCGACTGTTCCTGGGGCTGGTATATGATCTGGACCCCCTTGCCGTGGAT
>NZ_JAJFEB020000110.1:0-278 GCF_020709765.2 Clostridium pacaense | reverse complement strand
AACATACGTTTGTTTCTCACCTCTCAAGCTGTTTAATACGGATTATGATAATACCCCCTGCGCAGGGCCTCCTGCCTGAAACCGTAGGATTCATAAAGCTTTCTGACTCCGGCGTTACTTTCACGGACCTCCAGGGCAATGGAGCGCACGCCCCTTCCTCTGGAAAAATTGACCATGGCGTCCATGAGTTTCCTTGCGATTCCCTGCCTGCGGTAACCGGGCAGGGCAGCAATCCGCTGTATCTCACCTTCAGCTGCCAGTATCCTTATAATACTGTA
>NZ_JAJFEB020000109.1:0-282 GCF_020709765.2 Clostridium pacaense | reverse complement strand
AAGTTACAGTAGTTCCGGATAGTCTCGTCCACATCCTCCATAAGGAACTACTGTAACTCAAAGGCAGTTCCGGTGGGATTGGCCAGCACATCATACCGGATGGCTATGGACCTGGATCGGTATGAGCGCCCTGGGGATGTGGATGCTCCGGTGCAGGTGTCATCCATAGCAGAAGTGGACACATCCACAAGCTTCACCAGCGCGGCGGATGCCTTGTCAGGCAGTATCCTGAAGGATTATCAGGTACGGCTGAACCGGTATAGTAAGCTGGGGTGGTAGGAT
>NZ_JAJFEB020000108.1:0-282 GCF_020709765.2 Clostridium pacaense | reverse complement strand
CCATTCCCCTTGTCATTCTCCGTGGATGCCCTCCAAAAGGCAGGCATTGCAGGACGGTACACCCACTCCAGGCCATCATACACCAGTGACACCATGCCATGCTCCGAGCAGGAGAAAATCACATGAAACCCGTCACCCTTTACTCCCAGTGTAACATCCCCGTGAATGACGGTAAGACGCTCATGCCCTGTCCCATTGCCACCCGGCCTTCCGCCATCCCCCGCCTCTGCGTCCAGGCCCTCCCGGTCAAACCGTTCCCGCTCTTCTTTTGTGCTGTACCAG
>NZ_JAJFEB020000107.1:0-285 GCF_020709765.2 Clostridium pacaense | reverse complement strand
CCGGATTACTATGGAGCTCCACAACCGTGGTTACAGGATTAATCACAAAACGGTACAGCGTCTGATGGGACTGCTAGAGCCTGTTTGAAAATTCATTCCCGCCATCTGCACGCCCCACTTAGCGGCATATTTGGTCCCAATTCTGTCATGGAGAATTTTTTTTGATTGCTGAAATCGGAATTGCTGTATTTGAGGGAATTTAGCTCCGTAGAAGAATTTCGAGTTGAACTGGAAAAATATATAGATTACTATAATAACAAACGGATTAAGAACAAACTAAAAGGA
>NZ_JAJFEB020000106.1:0-288 GCF_020709765.2 Clostridium pacaense | reverse complement strand
CCTACCTCCGAATCCGCCCTTCCCCGGCTTAAGGAGGCAGGGATTACGGTCATTGTCCACATTATCCTGGGACTTCCTGGCGAAACCAGGGAAATGATGCTTGAGACGGTAAAGTATCTGGAGAAGGGTGTGGTGGATGGCATCAAGCTTCAGCTGCTCCACATCCTGAACGGCACGGACCTTGCCAGGATTTACCGGGATACCCCCTTTCCGGTGCTGTCCATGTAGGAATACCTTGACCTTTTGATTGACTGTGTGGAATGGCTCCCCTCTGACATGACCATTCAC
>NZ_JAJFEB020000105.1:0-290 GCF_020709765.2 Clostridium pacaense | reverse complement strand
GGTGAGGTTAACTGGCCCATGGTAGCATCCGCATCCGTACTGGTGGGCATCCTGTCCATGGCTACATCTATAGCCGGACTACCGGAACTGGATACCAAGACTGATGCCTGAGGGGAGGTGGTCCATACATCTACCAGCAGTCAGGGTTAAGGCGGAACTATCAACCAAATCATGAAAGAGAGGGAAAGACCATGAATTATCCATTGAACAACGAACCATGGAAGCCTATTAATGTTGCGGAAATCCCTGACCTTGGCAGCCGCAATCTTTGCCTCCAGGTCAGGGATTTC
>NZ_JAJFEB020000104.1:0-291 GCF_020709765.2 Clostridium pacaense | reverse complement strand
ATGCTCGTGATTACAGAGCTGGCGGAAGAGATATCATGGGATTCCCTCTATATCTCGTTCTACTGCTGCCGCCAGATGCTGCTTATGCTCAAAAACCGTCTGCTTCTTGACCTGTTCTATGAGCTGACCCTCTTCCACCAGTTCCCGCACACACTGTCGAAACGGATTCCGCTGCCGGATGCGGAACAGAAACACCGCGCCCTTACCCAGAAACTGATATCAGCCTGTGAGCAGGAGGACAGGGATGGCCTCGAACAGGCGCTCATGCAGATCATCTGTCTGCTCAACGAG
>NZ_JAJFEB020000103.1:0-292 GCF_020709765.2 Clostridium pacaense | reverse complement strand
TACACCTTTTACTTCATCATACGATTCATCACGGCCACAGGTGTCCGGGTCAGTGAACTGGTGCTGTTTGAGGTCAGGGATGTATACCAGGGATACAAGGATATTTATTCAAAGGGGAACAAAATGAGACGCATCTATATCCCATCCTCCCTGCAGAAAAACGCCATACACTGGCGTGAGGCAGAGGGAAGGCACTCCGGTCCCCTGTTCCTCAGCCATATGGGATGCTGTATCTCCATCTCGGGAATCCGGGCGCAGTTAAAGACTTACGCCTGCCGCTATAACCTGGACC
>NZ_JAJFEB020000102.1:0-292 GCF_020709765.2 Clostridium pacaense | reverse complement strand
CCTCAAATGCCTGTGTGAGCGGACGCTTAGCCGGACATACATAGGTACAGCTTCCGCATTCCATACACTCCATACCGTTTACTTTCTCAAAGGCGTCACAGTCATCCCTGAGGGCTGCCTGCATCATCATCACGGGAATGATATGGCTTGGACATACGCTGACGCACTTGCCGCAGCGTATGCATGCAGGAGGCTCCATCTCTGCCACCTGGTCCTTTGTGAAGCAGGTCAGGGCGGGTGAAGTCTTGCTTACCGGTATATCAAGGCCAAACAGCGCTTGTCCCATCATGGG
>NZ_JAJFEB020000101.1:0-298 GCF_020709765.2 Clostridium pacaense | reverse complement strand
ACAGCTTCAAAAGACAATGCCTATGCAAGCGACTATGGGGACATCTCCCTCATCAGAGACTTTGCCGACAGGCACTCTCTGGCGGTCATTGTCGTACACCACATCCGAAAGCAGAACGACAGCGACGTGTTCAACAAGGTGTCTGGGACGACAGGATTAACGGGGAGTGCGGACGCTACCTTTGTTCTGGAAAAGGAGAAACGTGCGTCTGACACCGCCAAGATGTATGTGACGGGCAGGGACACGCCTTATCAGGAATACACGCTGCGTTTCCGTGATTGCCGTTGGGAGCTTGTGG
>NZ_JAJFEB020000100.1:0-305 GCF_020709765.2 Clostridium pacaense | reverse complement strand
GGCTTAACCAGAAGGTTCAGGGAGAAGCAGGAAGTTTGTCAGTTCGGTTTTCAATATGTGGTTTTGAGGGTACGTAATATACTTGAAATTTTCAATCATCTATGGTATATTATTTATCGTTGGTGATGACGGGGTGTGGCTCAGCTTGGCTAGAGCGCCTGGTTTGGGACCAGGAGGTCGCAGGTTCGAATCCTGTCACCCCGACTTTCATTAATTAAATAAGATATAATATGCGCGAGTGGCTCAGTGGTGGAGTATCGCCTTGCCAAGGCGAGGGTCGCGGGTTCGAATCCCGTCTCGCGCTT
>NZ_JAJFEB020000099.1:0-308 GCF_020709765.2 Clostridium pacaense | reverse complement strand
GTATTCTTCTTTTGACAACTGTTCTGTTACCAGCAGCTGCACAGGGAAGATAAAGTCCTCTATGTAATAGATGCCCTTTGTGACATTCCTGATCCTTACCCCATACCGTCTCTTTAGATGCCGGACCAGACGTCTTGGGTAATGGTCCCCAACCAGTGTGATGGTCAATTCTTCCGGCGGTATCTCCAAAACTTTTCTGGTGTCAGCCTGATAAATACATACATAACCCAGGACCTTGTAAAAATCATTTACACTGATATAGTCCTCAGGACTCTTATATTCCACGATGTTATAGGTCCTGAATATCC
>NZ_JAJFEB020000098.1:0-314 GCF_020709765.2 Clostridium pacaense | reverse complement strand
GAGGAATCCGGGGCAACCCTGATTGCGCGTATGACGAAGCAGGTGGAGGAATTCGGTGTGCACAGGGTCAGCGCGGCCATTGAAAAGACGGAGCTTGAAGGGGCGGTAAAGTGGCTGATTGATTCAAAGGGCAATGTCTACGAGGGGAAAACCGTGATTCTTGCAACAGGAGCCCATCCAAGGCCCATTGGATGCAGGAATGAAAAGGACTTCCTGGGCAAAGGCATTTCCTTCTGTGCATAGAAGGTATCCCCAAGTTTCCCATCCGGCATCATGATGAATGCGGATTCCGGGAGGAAGCGCGCGGACGAGTA
>NZ_JAJFEB020000097.1:0-315 GCF_020709765.2 Clostridium pacaense | reverse complement strand
CCCATACCGGCCCATAGGTATATTGCGCAGGAATTTCTCATTCCTCTCCGGGTTAAAACGCGTACCCTCGGTTATCCTGGTAACGCTGGTTCCCGGCCCGATTGCATTGACGCGGATTCCGTGAGGCGCCATCTAAAGGGCAGCCCATTTGGTAAACTGGGTAACCCCTCCCTTGCTGGCGCTGTAGGCGCCTGTGTTGGTGGATACGGTTGCGGAGGCAGTGGAGCTGGTGTTGACCACTGCTCCTTTTATTCCTTTTTCCACCATGGAGCGTAGCACTGCCTGGTTCACGAAGAACATGCCGTTTAAGTTGAT
>NZ_JAJFEB020000096.1:0-316 GCF_020709765.2 Clostridium pacaense | reverse complement strand
GGTGACCACTGAAGGCGAGGAAGCCCTGGCCCTTATGGAAGAAATGTATCGATGTTTTGCGGATATACAAAAGCTCAGTACGGTCACCGCCCTGCTTCCCCAGCCCGTGTCCATCGTCATATCCCCCAGTATCCACAGCGCACTGGCGGTTCCCATCAACCAGCTGTTCTGGGAGCAGGAATCCATGGGAAGGCTGGAATTCCAGATTGTGAAGGGAATGGACGTGGGGTCCCGTCTGATTAAAAATAGCGGTAATCTTTGCCTGACCTATTTTACGGAAGAAAGCCAGGAAAATTGCCGCATGATTGCATCCCGT
>NZ_JAJFEB020000095.1:0-317 GCF_020709765.2 Clostridium pacaense | reverse complement strand
ATATACGCGAGTATTACAAGGTCCTGTTTGAAATTATATCGCCGCTGCAGGTCAAAAAAGGTGGCCCGGTAATCTTCATGCAGGTAGAGAACGAATACGGCTATTATGGGGATGATGGCGCATATATGGAATTTCTGAAAAACTTAATGGTAGAATACGGCTGTGAAGTTCCTCTTGTCACTTCTGACGGACCATGGGATGAATCTTTTAAATATGGAAAAGTTGAGGGCGCCCTTCAGACCGGCAATTTCGGTTCTAAAGGCAAAGCACAATTTGACATCATAAGAAAAAAGATTGGGAATAAACCTTTGATGTGC
>NZ_JAJFEB020000094.1:0-321 GCF_020709765.2 Clostridium pacaense | reverse complement strand
AGGGAAGAAAATGACGGTACCTGACTAAAAAGCCCAGGCTAACTACGTGCCAGTAGCCGCGGTAGTACGTAGGGGGCAAGCGTTATACGGATTTACTGGGTGTAAAGGGAGCGTAGACGGCGATGCAAGTCTGAAGTGAAAGCCCGGGGCTCAACCCCGGGACTGCTGTGGAAACTGTGTGGCTGGAGTGCAGGAGAGGTAAGTGGAATTCCTAGTGTAGCGGTGAAATGCGTAGATAGTAGGAGGAACACCAGTGGCGAAGGCGGCTTACCGGACTGTCACTGACGTTGAGGCTCGCAAGCGTGGGGAGCAAACAGGATT
>NZ_JAJFEB020000093.1:0-330 GCF_020709765.2 Clostridium pacaense | reverse complement strand
AAGAAGGAAGGAAAGAGAAAAGGAAGGGGAAAGGGAGAGAAGGAGAGAAAGGAAAAAGGGGGAGAAGGGGGAAGAAGAAGAAGGAAAAAGGGGGAGAGAAAGAGAGGGGAAAGAAGAAGAAAGGAGGAGAGAAGAAGAAAGGGAGAGAAAGGAAAGAGAAGGAAGGAGAAGAAGGGAAGGGAAGAAGGGGAAGAGGAAGGGAGAGGGGAGGAGAGAAGAAAGGGGGGAAGAGAGGAGAAGAGAAAAAGGAAGGGAGAAGAGGTTTAAGGAGAGGAGTAAGGGAATGAAGCTGGTGGGCCGCGCCCGGCCGGTCAAAATCCGTACCCTGTC
>NZ_JAJFEB020000092.1:0-331 GCF_020709765.2 Clostridium pacaense | reverse complement strand
CCCCAAAGCAAAACGCAGGGTTCGTAGCCTGTATGGAAGAAATCCTGGATACTTATAAACTTCCTTACAATGAGGAAATCCCTGTTGTGTGCATGGATGAAAAGCCGTACCAGCTGTTGGATCAGGTTTTGAAACCTCTCCCCGTTAAGCCCGGCAGTATCCGGAAAGAAGATGCCGAATACAAGCGGAAAGGGACGTGTAGTATCTTTGTCTTTGCACAGCCGCTGGCAAATTATCGCCACGCCAGTGTAAGAAAGACCCGTACCATGGTTGATTGGGCAGAGGAAATTGAATATTTACTAACTGTCATTTATCCGAACCAGGAAAAAGT
>NZ_JAJFEB020000091.1:0-331 GCF_020709765.2 Clostridium pacaense | reverse complement strand
CCCCAAAGCAAAACGCAGGGTTCGTAGCCTGTATGGAAGAAATCCTGGATACTTATAAACTTCCTTACAATGAGGAACTCCCTGTTGTGTGCATGGATGAAAAGCCGTACCAGCTGTTGAATCAGGTTTTGAAACCTCTCCCCGTTAAGCCCGGCAGTATTCGGAAAGAAGATGCCGGATACAAGCGGAAAGGGACGTGCAGTATCTTTGTCTTTGCACAGCCGCTGGCAAATTATCGCCACGCCAGTGTAAGGAAGACCCGTACCATGGTTGATTGGGCAGAGGAAATTGAATATTTACTAACTGTCATTTATCCGAACCAGGAAAAAGT
>NZ_JAJFEB020000090.1:0-333 GCF_020709765.2 Clostridium pacaense | reverse complement strand
ATTCACTCACTTTCTGCTTTAACTTCTTTTTCTTTTCTGTGGTTGGTTTTACTTTCCATTCGCTACCCTTTTTCAGATATGTGATACCAAGATATTTACTTCTTGTCGGTCTGACTACTTTGGTTTTTGTCGCATTCACTTTGAGGAACAGTTTTCTTTCTATCCAATCTGTAATGGATTTCATTACCCTGTTGGCTGCCATTTCACTTTTGGTAAATACCATTGTATCATCGGCATATCTTGCAAAACGAAGCCCCCTCTGCTCCAGTTCTTTATCTAACTTGTCAAGATACACATTGGATAGCACGACTGACAAGGGGCCGCCTTGCGGTA
>NZ_JAJFEB020000089.1:0-337 GCF_020709765.2 Clostridium pacaense | reverse complement strand
AGGAAAGAAAAAAGGAAAAAGGAGGAGAAAAAGAAGAGGAGGGGGAGAGAGAAGGAGGAGAGGAGGAAAGAAGGGAAAAAGAAGGAGAGGGAAAAAGGGGAGAGAAGGGAAGAGAGGGAGAAGGAGGGAAGAAGGGGGGAGGAAAGGAGGAAGAGGGAAAGGAAGGGGGAGGGAAGGGAAGGGAAAGGAAAAAAAGAGAAGAAAGGGAGAGGAAAGGGAGGGAGAAAGGGGAAAGGAAAAGGGGGGGGGAGAGGGGGAGGGAAGAAGAGGAGAGGGCAGGGAAGGGGGTACAGGGCCCGGCCAGGATGACATAAAGAAGCATTCGCCGGTGCTGGGT
>NZ_JAJFEB020000088.1:0-341 GCF_020709765.2 Clostridium pacaense | reverse complement strand
AGTGCGCCTTCAGGGACTCGAACCCTGGACAAATAGATTAAGAGTCTACTGCTCTACCAACTGAGCTAAAGGCGCATATGTTTATTTTGTTTCTTTAAGTGACACGTCCACTATTATATATCCATGCATAGAAAATGTCAAGAATATTTTAAGAAAAAATTTATTTTTCAGATTCTTTCAAATCCCGTTCCGTCCTGTGCCGCTTCCATGCCACAAAAAAGTCCGACCCCGCAGCTTCCGATATCTGCAAAATCAGACCTTTTAAGTGCGCCTTCAGGGACTCGAACCCTGGACAAATAGATTAAGAGTCTACTGCTCTACCAACTGAGCTAAAGGCGCAT
>NZ_JAJFEB020000087.1:0-345 GCF_020709765.2 Clostridium pacaense | reverse complement strand
GAGAAAGAAAAAGAGAAAAAGAGGAGGGAAAGAGAGAAGGGGGAGGAAAAGGGGGAGAGAGGGAAGAAGGAAGGGGAGAGGGAAGGAAAAAGGAAAAAGGAAGGGGAAGGGGGGAAGAAAAGGAGGGGGGAAGAAGGAAGGAGAGAAGAGAAAAAAGGAAGGGGGAAAGAAAGAAAAAGGGAAGGGAGAAAAGGGAAGGGGAAAGGGGAAGGGAGGAGGAAGGGAAAAGGAAAAGGAGGGGGGGGGAGAGGGGGGAAGGAAAGAAGAGGGGGGAAGGGGAGAGGGAGAAAAGGGGGGGGGAGAGAAGAGAAAGGGGAAGGAGAGGGGAGACCCAGGTGCTGCCCG
>NZ_JAJFEB020000086.1:0-345 GCF_020709765.2 Clostridium pacaense | reverse complement strand
GAAAGAAGGGGGGGGAGGAGGGGGGAGGGAAGGAAAAAAAGAGGAAAGGGAAGAAAAGGGGAAGGAAAGGAAGAAGAAAAAAAAAGGGAAGAAGAAAGAAAAGAGGAAGAAGGGGGAGAAAGGGAAGGAGGAAAAAGAGAGAGGAAAAGGGGAGGAAAGGGGAGAGAAGGGGGGGAGAGGAGGAGAGAAGAAGAGGGAGAAGGGGAGGGGGGAAGGAGAAGAAAGGAGGAAGGAGGAAGGAACAGCCGGGAAAGAAGGAGCAGGACCAGCAAGGGACAGAAGGTGCCCAGGAAGCAGTTGCCAAGGAAGGCGTGAGAGTGGGAAAGGAAGAAAGGGGCAAGGCCG
>NZ_JAJFEB020000085.1:0-348 GCF_020709765.2 Clostridium pacaense | reverse complement strand
TTTAAACCTACTATGACTTCATCTGACTCCCTCTCCAAACCTTTTTCGACCATATCTTCCGATACGTGAGTAGGGTCTCCCAAGGTAAGACACTCATCTTTCGTTCCACAACCTCTTGATTTACAACTTCGGTTATACGTTTACCTTTGGGGCTTTGGTTTGTCTAGCAACCTTACCCACCTCATCGCCTTATCAAGTTTCTGTACGTAGGCTCAAGAACTTTGCTACACCACTTCCTTCATCTATACCATTACTGATACCAACTTGTGGTTCGCTACGCTTGGCGGTAAATACCCACGACTGGACTTTCACCAGCTAGATGAGTGCCATGCTCGGCACACTAGAAAA
>NZ_JAJFEB020000084.1:0-350 GCF_020709765.2 Clostridium pacaense | reverse complement strand
TGAGGGAGGAAGGGCACCTGTTCACAGGAGGGGATGGCGACGGAGCATGGGCGCCTGTTTTCCGCCAGGGAAGATAGGATTTATTAGTGCCAAAGGATATTAACGCCATAAGATATTATCGCCAAAAGATATTTACACCAGAAGATACGATGGAGGAGAGCAAGGTGGAAATCAATTTAAGCTATGAGCAACTCAATAACGAATACAGTATGCTGATGGGAGTTTTGGGCGCCAGTGTCAGTAAGCACCTTATGGATGAGCACCTTACCTGCATCGGGGCCAGCAACGACTATTATGAGCTGATTGGTTATACCAAGGCTGAGTACGAAACCCGTTGTCAAAACCAATGC
>NZ_JAJFEB020000083.1:0-352 GCF_020709765.2 Clostridium pacaense | reverse complement strand
GAGAAGAAGAAAGAGAAGGGGAAAAGGAAGGGAGAAAAAAGAGAGGGGAAGGAGAAAGAAAGGAAGAAAAGGAAGGAGGAGGAGGAAGAGAAGAGGAAAGAGGGAAGAGAGAAGAGAAAAAAGAGGGAAGAAGGGGGGAAAGAAGGAGAGAAGAGAGAGAGGGAAGAAGGAAAGAAAAGGAAGGGGGGGGAGAAGAAGGAAGAGGGGGAGAGAGGGGAAGAAGGAGGGGAAGGAGGAGGGGAGAAGAAGGAAGAAGAGAAAAAGGAAGGGAAAGAGGAAGGCGGGTGAGGACAGGGGCAAGAGAAAAGGGAAAAGGCCGGAGGAAATGAGAGGTATAAAAGAGGAGGGGAGC
>NZ_JAJFEB020000082.1:0-355 GCF_020709765.2 Clostridium pacaense | reverse complement strand
GCCTCGGATGTCTTGTTTATCCTAATTTCTTAGGATACTCAATTCATTTTCTTCAATATGCGGTTTTCAAGGTACGTTGCGGAATCATTTATATAAAATAATTCCTACTGGGCTTAAGTGGACTCGAACCACCGACCTCACGCTTATCAGGCGTGCGCTCTAACCGGCTGAGCTATAAGCCCCGGTTAATTCTGCAATTTTTCAATTTAACATCATTACCTTATTCTATGTTTTCAGTATAAGCAAACCATGCTGCCTGCTTACTGTAAAACTCTTATGGAATCCGGCAGCCACCTGCTCTCCCATGCCGTCTCCAGCATAGTACCATCGGCCGCTTAGGTCTTAACCATCGTGT
>NZ_JAJFEB020000081.1:0-371 GCF_020709765.2 Clostridium pacaense | reverse complement strand
TGGAGATGGAGAGATTCGAACTCTTGACCCCCTGCTTGCAAGGCAGGTGCTCTCCCAACTGAGCTACACCCCCATATCATGGATGCTGGTCTTCCCTCTTACGAGGCAATTCCTATCTTCTTAAACGTTATTTTATTATGTCTGAAGGAACTTCAGAACCAGCGGGCTAAAGCGATGCTTCCTCTTGCGAGTTCCGGTCGCAGTTACCCTAGTGGGCTTAAGTGGACTCGAACCACCGACCTCACGCTTATCAGGCGTGCGCTCTAACCGGCTGAGCTATAAGCCCGGTTTGAAAATCCGGCAGCCACCTGCTCTCCCATGCCGTCTCCAGCATAGTACCATCGGCCGCTTAGGTCTTAACCATCGTGTTC
>NZ_JAJFEB020000080.1:0-373 GCF_020709765.2 Clostridium pacaense | reverse complement strand
CAACAGCAGACTGCCGCTCATTTTAATATTCCATCCCCAAGAACGGTACTTATGTGGGAACGGAAATACGATGAAGAAGGAAAAGAGGCTCTATATAAAGAAAATCGAGGAAGGGCTTCTAAGATGGGAACAAAACGACCTGGAAAAACTAAAAACGATATAAATACGAACGAAGATTTATTGGCAGAAGTGCAACGCCTTCGAATGGAGAATGAATACTTAAAAAAATTGAACGCCTTAGTTCAAGAGCGGGAAAAATCAAGGAAACCGACAAAGTAGCTGTCATTACTGAACTAAGGCAGAAATATAAGCTGACAGCATTACTTCAAATAGCAGGAATGCCAAGAAGTACGTATTACTATTATTTAAAAAA
>NZ_JAJFEB020000079.1:0-379 GCF_020709765.2 Clostridium pacaense | reverse complement strand
ACTGATATAGTCCTCAGGACTCTTATATTCCACGATGTTATAGGTCCTGAATATCCTTCCGATACTCTTGCTGACAACGTGTCCCGGCTCCAGCTTGATGATTAGCGTATCCATCTGCAGCGGCTTCCTGCTGAGGTTATATTCCTCATGAAAGCAAAGGAACGGCCTGTCCCCTGCCAGTTCCACCTGCAGCGCCGCCTGGAACGCAGGATGCCACTGTAATGCCTTTTTCCCCATCCATGCTACTCCCTTCAGTATAATTTAAAAAAAACGTAACTTCAATAGCCCTCCTGAAATTTCCCTTCTATCCTTCTGTCAATGCTCTGATTTCCGTGAATCTGCGGCCGAACCGGCCATTACCGTGCATAAGCACGCCAGA
>NZ_JAJFEB020000078.1:0-394 GCF_020709765.2 Clostridium pacaense | reverse complement strand
GGGGGGGGGGGGGGGGGGGGGGGGGGGGGGGGAAGAAGAAAAAAAAAGAGGGAAGGAAGGAAAGAGGGAAAGGAAGGAGGAAGGGAAAGGAAGGGAGAAAGGAGGGAAAGAGGGGGAGAGGAAAAAAGGGGGGGAAAGAGGAAAGGGGGGAAGAAGAAAAGGAAAAGGGAAGAGAGGAAGGGGAGAAGGGAAAGGAGGGAGAGGAAGGGGAAAGGGAGGAAGGGAAGGAAAGAGAAAGAAAAAGAAAGGAAAGGGGAAAGGAGGAGAAGGGAGGGAAAGGGGAGAAGAAGAAGGGAGAAGGGGAAAGAGGAAGGGGAAGAGAAGGAAGGCGGACGCATAAAGGTAAAAAGCGAGACCAGCAGCAAGTGAGGCACGGAGGGGGAGAGGAGCAAGT
>NZ_JAJFEB020000077.1:0-396 GCF_020709765.2 Clostridium pacaense | reverse complement strand
GAAAAATCCACTTTCTTTGCAAAGGAACATCCATATTCCTCTTCTTTTTGTATCTCCCTTGGATCGAACCCCTCAAAGGTGTCAAACAGGTACAGCCTCCTGTCAGGAAACAGGGCATTGAGTTTCCCGGCCGTATCACCCTTATAGACGCCAAGTTCGGCAATCTGCCCGGGAATGTCCTGCTGATGTAACCGTCTGGCCATCCGCTTTACGGTAGCGCTGCGTATATCAAAGCAGCGGTAAAGCTCCTCGAGAATGAGGAACTCCCCGCGGAAACCAAGGGACAGGGCCTGCTCCTTCAGCTGCCTGGTCCTGTATCCATCGGTGATGCCGGGAAGGATACAGTCTGGGGACATGGCTACCGCCTGGTCCACCTGGAGGATTGGGACGCGGGAC
>NZ_JAJFEB020000076.1:0-402 GCF_020709765.2 Clostridium pacaense | reverse complement strand
TATTCTGATGATTATCTATGTAAGTCAATGCTGCTAATATAACCAGCACCAATGTCAACACCTCATGTGTATCCATATTACATTCCCTCCCGGATTTATTTCCGAAGGAAACCACCAGACTATCCTCTGTCCCCTATTTAATTATACAATCCTATCATAACACTCATAGAAACAATTTAATAGGGCTGAATTTGAACAGGGTACTTGAAAAATTCAAGCACCCTGTGTATAATTAACCTAGGAGTAATCAAGAGACGGTTGCATGTCTGATGATTGCGCTTCGGATATGGTGTAATTTTAAGTTACAGGCTATCCTCTACTGCGAATAGAGGATAGCTATTTTCTATTCTGATGATTATCTATGTAAGTCAATGCTGCTAATATAACCAGCACCAATGTCAA
>NZ_JAJFEB020000075.1:0-422 GCF_020709765.2 Clostridium pacaense | reverse complement strand
GGAAGACATCATCCCGGCCGTATCCGCACTGGGCTATGATTCCTCCCTTTCCTCCCTCCCTTCCCTCTCTCCCTCTCCTTCCCCCTCCCCCCCCTCTCTCCTCTCTTCTCTTCCTTTCTTCCCTCTTTCCTTCTTTCCCTTCCCTTCCTTTTCTTCTTTTCCCTCCCTTTTCCTCCTCCTTTCTCCCTCTTCCTCCTTTTCCCTTCCCTTTTCCCTTCCCTCCTTCCCCCTTCTCTCCCTCCCTTCCTTCCCTTTCCTCTCCCTTTTTCCTTTCTCCTTCCTCCCCCTCCCTTTCTCCTTCTTCTTCTTTCTCTTCTTCTCCCCCCTCCCCCTTTTCCCTCCCTCCCCCCCCTTCCCCTTCCTCCCCCCTCCCCCCCTCTTCCCCCCCCTCCCCTTTCCCCCGTCCTCACTCTCACCTCCCC
>NZ_JAJFEB020000074.1:0-433 GCF_020709765.2 Clostridium pacaense | reverse complement strand
AGTTTAGTTATGTGAAGTATCCTTTTTATGAAAGCACAATTTTAGGATAAAGAGACTTCAAATTGATTCTTGCATCTGCCGTTGTAAACTGCCAGTCTACTGTACCTTTTACTTTATTCCGTGTACTTTCCCAAGCGGTTAGTTCTGAATACAAGGTATTGATATCTGGTATCCGGCGTTTTAAACACTGGCGTGTCATGACATTGAGTTCTATTTCTGCTATATTTAGCCAGCTCCCATGCTTTGGGGTATAGCGGATATCCAGCCGTTTCGCCAGTTCCCTGGCTTTTTCTGGCGGGAATGCCTTATAAAGTGACGCACATGTGTGAGTGTTTAAATTGTCCATAACCAGTATGACTTTTTCCTGGTTCGGATAAATGACAGTTAGTAAATATTCAATTTCCTCTGCCCAATCAACCATGGTACGGGTCTT
>NZ_JAJFEB020000073.1:0-439 GCF_020709765.2 Clostridium pacaense | reverse complement strand
CAAAAATAGAGCTATAATGACCTTACAGGAGCCTGTTTTCATGAGTACAAGCATGGTAAACAGGCATCTGGGTCAGTGTGCAGGACTAAATTCCACATGCCAAATTTTTGTAAGATTAAATTCGGCAGTGGATTCCGTCTTGATTCTAATTCTATTTTTTAAGTAACGATGGTTTTAAATTGACTTGGTCTGCAGGTATTTCCTGAAGACATAAAAGTCTGTGTAACCTGTTATTTAAAAGCATCTTAGACAGCCTGAATGGAGTGCAGCCGTTCAGGCTGTCCCTGGCTTCACTGTTGATATGATTCATAAGTACGCAGGCATCTCCCTGCTTATAGTTATCCAGACTCTGACCTTTGGGGATCACATACCGGATGTATTCATGATTTTTCTCAATCCGCCCTTTTTGCCAGGAAGAGTTCGGATTGCAGTAAAAGAT
>NZ_JAJFEB020000072.1:0-448 GCF_020709765.2 Clostridium pacaense | reverse complement strand
AGAGGACGAGAGGGAAAAAGGAAAAGGAAAGAAGAAAAGAGGAAAAGAGGAAGGAAGGGGGAAGAAAGAGAAGGGGGGGAAAGGGAAGGGAAGAGGGAGGAGGGAAGAAGGAAAAGGAAGAGAAGGGGAAGAAAGGAGGGGGGAAGGGGGGGAAAAGAAGGAAGAGGGGGAAAAGAGGGAAAGAGAGGAAAAGAAAAAGAGGGGAAAGGAGGAGAAGGGGGAAGAGGAGAGAAAGAGGAGAGAAAGGGAAGGAAGGAGGAAAGGGGGAAGGGAAAGGGAAGGGAAGGGGGGAAGAGGGAAGAGGGAAAAAAAAAAGGGAGGGGGGAAAGGAGGAGAAAAGGAAAGAGGAGGAAGAAAAAAAGAGAAGGGAGGAAAAGAAAGGAAAAGAAGAGAGGAGGAAGAAGGGGCAGGAAGCCGCATCCCAGCCTTAAGCCTCTGCGCCATCCCC
>NZ_JAJFEB020000071.1:0-454 GCF_020709765.2 Clostridium pacaense | reverse complement strand
TTCCCATCCCGAACACGATGGTTAAGACCTAAGCGGCCGATGGTACTATGCTGGAGACGGCATGGGAGAGCAGGTGGGTGCCAGATTACCTAAAAAGGTAACGCGCTGATGCGCGTGCAGGTAATCAACCTGCTCCGCAGGTTGGTTACAATATATGGGGGTGTAGCTCAGTTGGGAGAGCACCTGCCTTGCAAGCAGGGGGTCAAGAGTTCGAATCTCTCCATCTCCATTCGCCGAAAGCAACTTAGTGAGGATGAGCCGGCAGGCGACAGACGAACTTAGTGCGAGGCGGTCCATGAAACTTAACGAGGTATTTTCGAGTTTAGTTGGATGGACATACATCATGTCATACGTACCTTGAAAACCGCATATTGAAGAAAATGAATTGAGTATCCTAAGAAATTAGGATAAACAAGACATCCGAGGCCATACAAGCGATTGTATGGAAAGAAAC
>NZ_JAJFEB020000070.1:0-466 GCF_020709765.2 Clostridium pacaense | reverse complement strand
GACCCTACTCACGTATCGGAAGATATGGTCGAAAAAGGTTTGGAGAGGGAGTCAGATGAAGTCATAGTAGGTTTAAAGGCCGAAGGACAGAAACGATTTATAGTACGAATCGTTATTAAGAGAATCATGCATTAGCCAGAAATCAGATGGATGGGAAAAGTAAGAACGTAAGCCGAGGAATACCATTTATATCGAGAGGGGTGGTGTGCATAAATTTTGTAATAATCAGAGGAGTAACAACGATGGAATTGATAGAAGTGATTACATCAAAAGAGAATCTAAACAATGCCTATAAGAAAGTAGTGGCGAATAGAGGAGCAGGTGGAGTAGATGGGATGAAAGTTGAGGAACTTGGTGCCTACATCAGGGAAAATAAAGACGAAATCGTCCAATCAATCAGAAACCGAACCTATATGCCAAAACCAGTACGTAGAGTTTATATTCCAAAAGATAATGGAAAGCAAAG
>NZ_JAJFEB020000069.1:0-494 GCF_020709765.2 Clostridium pacaense | reverse complement strand
GCATCACACGATAGCGGCTTTTCTTGACAGCCGGAATCACACACTTCGCTACTTCAGTTCGCTCCGCGTCACGTCTTTGGATTGCCAGGCGGGTTTGCCAGCCTGACTCCTCCTACGCTTGCCCCGGTATTCCCATTCCCGGGATGTGCTGTCCTTCTGTGTCCCCACAGTTCTGATGATGCATGGTACAGGAATCTCAACCTGTTGTCCATCGGCTACGCCTCCCAGCCTCGCCTTAGGCCCCGACTTACCCAGAGCAGATCAGCTTTACTCTGGAAACCTTGGATATTCGGCCTGGAGGATTCCCACCTCCATCTCGCTACTCATTCCGGCATTCTCTCTTCTTAAAGGTCCACAGCTCCTCATCGGTACTGCTTCACCCCTTTAAGAATGCTCCTCTACCAACCACTTACGTGGTTCCTAAGCTTCGGTGTTGTGTTTCAGCCCCGGACATTTTCGGCGCAGGACCTCTCGACTAGTGAGCTATTACGCAC
>NZ_JAJFEB020000068.1:0-495 GCF_020709765.2 Clostridium pacaense | reverse complement strand
CCTCTGCTCCAGTTCTTTATCTAACTTGTCAAGATACACATTGGATAGCACGACTGACAAGGGGCCGCCTTGCGGTACTCCGGTCATTGTTGCTTGCTCCAGCCCATTCTCCATCACTCCCGCTTTTAGATATTTCCGAATTAGGTTCAATGTGGTGCTGTCGTTAACTTGTTCTCTAAGAATCTGAATCAACTTGTCGTGGTTTACTTTATCAAAGAATTTCTCTATATCAATGTCTATTACCCATTCATATCCCTCGTTCAGATATTCCAATGCTTGCTTTATGGCATCATGACAACTTCTCCGTGGTCTGAAACCATAACTATACTCACTGAATATTTCTTCGTAAATCTCTATAATGGGCTGAGCAATAGCTTGTTGTATTACTCTGTCTAAGACCGTTGGTATTCCTAGTGGCCTTTGCTTTCCATTATCTTTTGGAATATAAACTCTACGTACTGGTTTTGGCATATAGGTTCGGTTTCTGATTGATTG
>NZ_JAJFEB020000067.1:0-541 GCF_020709765.2 Clostridium pacaense | reverse complement strand
GGAAGAAAAAGAAGAAAAAAAGAAAAGGAAGAGAGAAAGAGAGGAGAGGAAGAAGAGAGAAGAAGGAAGAGAGAAAGAGAGGGAAGGGGGAGGAAAGGGGGAGGAAAAGGGAAGAGAAAAAGGGGAGGGAAAGAGGGGGGAAAGAGGAAAGGGAGGGGAAGAGGAAAAAAAGAAAGAAGGAAAGGAGGGAGGAGAAGGGAGAAAAAAGAGGAGGGGAGAGAGGGAGGAAGAAGAAAAGGAAAGGAGGAAAGAAAGGGGAAGAAAAGAGGAAAGAAAGGAGGGAAAAGAGGGGGAAAGGGAGGGAAAGAAAGAGGAAGAAAAGAGAGAAGGGGGGGGGGAGAAAGAAAGGAAAGAGGGGGAAAAGAAGGGAGAAGAAAGGGAGAAAGAAAGAGAAGGGAAAGAGGAGGGGGAGAAAGAGAAGGGGAAAGGGAGGGAGAAAAGGAAAAAGAAGGGAAGGAAGGAGGAAAGGAAAGGAAAGGGGAAGAAAAAGAGGAAAGGAAGACGGAAGGAAGGGGGGAAGACGGAGCAAAGCCGAGAAACT
>NZ_JAJFEB020000066.1:0-565 GCF_020709765.2 Clostridium pacaense | reverse complement strand
TCTGAAAAAGGGTAGCGAATGGAAAGTAAAACCAACCACAGAAAAGAAAAAGAAGTTAAAGCAGAAAGTGAGTGAATACCTCAAAAGAAATAAGGCAATCGCCCGACCACTTGCGGAAACAATCAAGCGAGTAAACGAGATTGCAAGAGGTTGGATTAACTATTTCAGAATCGGAATGATGAAAAGATTTATGGATGATTTCGGTCAATGGTTAAGGCATAAAATTCGAGTGATAGTGATGAAACAATGGAAAACGCCAAAGACTATTTATAGAAACCTATGCTATATGAACGGAAAATATAAATGTGGATTTGACCATGAATCAATCTATAAAGTTGCAAACTCAAGACTTGGATGGTACAGACAGAGTGGAATGAATGTAGTTAATTTTATCATTAGCCCAACGGTGCTTGAAACAAAAATAAAGGACGGAGCTGGTTTGCTCAATCCTTTAAATTATTATCTAAGATAAGTTGGAATATAAGTTGTAGAGCCGTATACGAGACCCGTACGTACGGTTCAACGAGAGGGAAATAATTCTTAGCAATTATTTCCCTACTCTATT
>NZ_JAJFEB020000065.1:0-640 GCF_020709765.2 Clostridium pacaense | reverse complement strand
ATCTAGTTGTCAAATATACTTTAGTGTGATAACATTAAAGAAAAAGGCGGTTATTACACATGGCAAGAACAGGTTCAAATAATAAACGTAACCAAAAATATGAGGTGGTCCTTAATGATGAGCAGATTTCTTTTTTGAAAGCATTACTTTCCATGAATGAAACAACACTTACGATAAAGAAGCGCGCTCTGATCCTTCTTGCCCTACACAAGGATTCTGGTAAAAATCTTACCCACCGCCAGATTGCTGAAAGTCTGGATGTTTCTATTTCAACCGTACATTGTACGATAAAACGTTTTGTGGACCTGGGGTTTGATGAATGTATCACGATTCACCGCAACCCCAGACAAAACAACGTCTGCAAAATACAGGGGGATCAGCAGGCCCGTCTGGTCCAACTGGCCTGTAGTGCAGCTCCTCAAGGCCATTCCTCCTGGTCCCTGCAGCTCTTGCGGGATAAAGCCGTCGAACTTAAAATCATTGAGCCTGTTGCCGTAGAAACCGTGCGCTCTGCATTAAAAAAAATGAACTGCAGCCTCACAAAAACGAATACTGGTGCATCCCCCCAAAGCAAAACGCAGGGTTCGTAGCCTGTATGGAAGAAATCCTGGATACTTATAAACTTCCTTACAATGAGGAA
>NZ_JAJFEB020000064.1:0-692 GCF_020709765.2 Clostridium pacaense | reverse complement strand
CCTTTATCTATTGTTTTCCACAGCCTGATTTTCGAGAAGAAAAGAAGGGGGGGGAAAGAGGGAAGAGGGGAAAAAAAGGGGAGGAAAAAAGGAAAGGAAAAGAGGAGGAAGAAAGAAAAGGGGAAGAAGGGAGGGGGAAAAGGAAGGAAAGGAAAAGGAGGAAGAAGGGGGGAGAGAAGAAGAAAAAAGGGGAGGGGAAAAGAGAGGGGGAGGAAGGGGAGAAGAAGGGGGGGGAAAAAGAGGGGAAAGGAGGGAGGAAAGGGAAGAAAAAAAGGGAGAAAGAAAAAGGGAAAGGAAGGAAGGGGAAAGAGAGGAAGAAAGGGGGGGGAGGAAAGGAAAAGAGAGGAAGCAAGAGGAGAAAGGAAAGGGGAAAAGAAAGGAAGGGAAGAAGGGGGGGAGGGGAAAAAAAAAGGGAGGGGAGAAAGGGGGAGGAGGAGGGAAGGGAGGGAGGAGGGGAGGGAAAGAAGGAGGGGAAAGAGGAGGAGAGAAAAGGGGAGGAAGGAGAAAGGGGAAAGGGGGAAGAAAGAGAAGAGAAAAGAAAAGGGGAAGGGGAAAGGAGAGGAGGGGGAGGGGGAAGGAGGGGAAAAAGGGAAGAGGGAAGGGAAGCAGGGGGAAAAGAAGAAAGGGGGGGACCGAAAGCCAGCACCGGGAGCCGGCCGAAGATCCTCATGACCAGGAGCAGATCATGCTCG
>NZ_JAJFEB020000063.1:0-709 GCF_020709765.2 Clostridium pacaense | reverse complement strand
AGAAGAGAGGAAGAGAGAAGAAAGAGAGGAGGGAAAAAAAAAAAGGGAAGGGGGAGGAAAAGAAGGAGAAGAGGAAAAAAGAAGAAGGAAGAAAGAAGAGAAGAGAGAAGAAAAGGGAGGGGGAAGGGGAAAAAAAAGAGAGGGAAGGAAAGGAAGGGGGAAAGAAGGAGAGGGAGAAGAAGGGACGGGGGAAAGGAGAAGGGGGGGAGGAAGAAGAGGGGAGGAAAAAGGAGGGAAAAGAGAGAAGGAAGAGGAGGAAGAGAAGAAGGAAAGGAGGGAGAGAAGGGAAGAGAAGGAGGAGAAGAGGAGAAAAGGAGGGAAAAAGGAGAAAGAAAGAGGAGAAAAAGAGGAAGGAAAAAGGGAGAGGGAGGGGGAGGAAAGAGAAGAAGAGGGGAGAGAGAAGAGAAAGAAAAGGAGGGGGAGAAGGAAGGAGGAGAAAGGGAAAGAGAAGGAAGAAGAAGGAAAGGGGGAAAAAAGAAGGAGGGGAAAAGAAAAGGGGAGGGAGGAGGGAGAGAAAGGAAGAGAAAGGGGAGGAAGAAAGGGGAGAAAGAAGGAAGAAGGGAGGAAAGGAGAGAAAAGGAAGGGGGGAGGAAGAGGAGGGAAGAAAGAAGAAGAAGGAGAAGGAGAGGGAAGGAAAGGAGGGAGAGAGGGAGGGGAGGAAAGAGGAGAGGATGGAAGAGAGGGAGGGAGATGGGGAAAGGACGGACAG
>NZ_JAJFEB020000062.1:0-720 GCF_020709765.2 Clostridium pacaense | reverse complement strand
TGATGATCAGCGTATCCATCTGCAGCGGCTTCCTGCTGAGGTTATATTCCTCATGAAAGCAAAGGAATGGCCTGTCCCCTGCCAGTTCCACCTGCAGCGCTGCCTGGAACGCAGGATGCCACTGTAATGCCTTTTTCCCCATCCATGCTACTCCCTTTCAGTATAATTTAAAAAAAACGTAACTTCAATAGCCCTCCTGAAATTTCCCTTCTATCCTTCTGCCAATGCTCTGATTTCCGTGAATCTGCGGCCGAACCGGCCATTGCCGTGCATAAGCACATAAGACTGCCATTGGGGCAGTGAATCATTTTGTGGAAGAAATCCACAAGATTTGAAATTCTTACTATTTTCTTGATTGAGTATAGTGCATACAGTGAGTATAGCACAAACGGCAGATTATGCCTGCAACCCAACTAAACCCCACTCTCAATTTGATTATGTGGTACAATAACTAATAAATTTTTTAAATCAATAGGAGAGTTATTTCCAGTATGTATTCAAATATATCCTGGCGTCGGCTTCAGTTAACTGAAACTTTTCAATTAATTTGTCAAGACATTGTCCGTGTGACAGATGCAGTTCCCTGCATGTTTCTACCAGGGCCTGTATGCCCTTTTCAATGCCTTTCTCAATCCCCTTCTCTTCCCGTTCCGCCAGTTCATCTGCAAACAATTCCTTTAATGCCTCGCACATTTTCCTGCCCTCCTCATATTGTTTCTG
>NZ_JAJFEB020000061.1:0-795 GCF_020709765.2 Clostridium pacaense | reverse complement strand
GGCAAAATCCAGATATATGCCTGATACCACGAAAAACCATCCCTCCCCCCTTCCCCCTTCTTCCCCTTTCTCCTCGGCCCCTTCCCTTCTCTCCCCTCCCCTCCCCCTTTCCCTCCCCTTCTCCCTCCTTCCTTTTCCTTCCTTCCCTTCTTTCCGCCTCTTCCTCCTTTTCCCTCCTCCTTTTCCCGCTTCTCTGTTTCCTCTTTTTCTTTTCCTTTCTTCTTTCTCTTCTTTTTTCCCTCTTTCCTTCCCTCTCCTTCTTTCTTCCCCTTTTCCCCTCCCTCTTTCCTTCTCTTCTCTTTTCTTTCCTCTCGTTTCCCCTCCCTTTCTTTCCCCCCCTTCTCCTTTCCTCCCTTCTCCTTTCTCTCTTTTTCCCCCCTTCTTTCCCCCTCCCTTTCTTTCCTCTTTCTTCCCCTTCTTCTTTTCCCCTTCTTTTCCCTCTCCTTTTTCTCCCTCTCCTTCCCCCCTTTTCCCTCTTCTTCCTTCTTTCCTTCCTTCCCTTTTTTTCTTTCCTTCTTCCTCTCTTCCTCTCTTCTTTTCTTTCCCTCTTTTTTTCCCTTTCTTTTCCCTCTCCTTTTTTTCCCTCCTTCCCCTTTTTTTCCTCTCTCTCCTTCCCTTTTTTTTCCTTCTTCTTCTCCCTCTTTCTTTCCCTCCTCCTCCCTTTCCCCCCCTTTCTCCCCCTTCTTTTTTTCTCCCCTTCTTCCTTTTCCTTTTCCTTCTTCCCTTCCTCTTCCCTCTTCCTTTTTTCCCCTTCCTCCCTCTCCCTCCTTTCCCTCCTTTCTTTCTCTCTTTCTT
>NZ_JAJFEB020000060.1:0-877 GCF_020709765.2 Clostridium pacaense | reverse complement strand
TTCCTAAGCTTCGGTGTTGTGTTTCAGCCCCGGACATTTTCGGCGCAGGACCTCTCGACTAGTGAGCTATTACGCACTCTTTGAATGTGTGGCTGCTTCTGAGCCAACATCCTAGTTGTCTTTGAAATCCCACATCCTTTTCCACTTAACACACACTTTGGGACCTTAGCTGTAGGTCTGGGCTCTTTCCCTTTTGACTACCCAACTTATCTCGTGCAGTCTGACTCCCGTACATCATTTATGCGGCATTCGGAGTTTGATATCCCTTGGTAAGCTTTGACGCCCCCTTAGGAATTCAGTGCTCTACCTCCGCTAAACTTGATACGAGGCTAGCCCTAAAGCTATTTCGAGGAGAACCAGCTATCTCCGGGTTCGATTGGAATTTCTCCCCTATCCACACCTCATTCCCACCCTTTTCAACGGATGTGGATCCGGTCCTCCACGGAATTTTACTTCCGCTTCAACCTGGACATGGATAGGTCACCCGGTTTCGGGTCTGCCTGTACTGACTTGACGCCCATTTAAGACTCGGTCTCCCTTCGGCTCCGCACCTTAAGTGCTTAACCTTGCCAGTACCGGCAACTCGCCGGACCGTTCTACAAAAAGTACGCGGTCGCACCTTAACGTGCTCCCACAGCTTGTAAACACAGGGTTTCAGGTTCTCTTTCACTCCCCTCCCGGGGTCCTTTTCACCTTTCCTTCACAGTACTATGCGCTATCGGTCACTAAGTAGTATTTAGCCTTGGAGGGTGGTCCCTCCGACTTCCCACAAGGTTTCTCGTGTCTCGTGGTACTCTGGATACCGCCGCTGCCTACTGTTTTCATGTACGGGGCTCTCACCCTCTGTGGCCTGCCTTCCCAGGCAGTTCCATTAACA
>NZ_JAJFEB020000059.1:0-879 GCF_020709765.2 Clostridium pacaense | reverse complement strand
GTGTTTGAAAATTATATATCCTTAGTCATTTTAACCAAATTAAGATTGAAGCAATGCATATGAACCCCAGATAGGTACTGGCCAGTTTATCATAACGTGTCGCGATTCTTCGGTAGGCCTTCAGTTTTAGGAAAAAACATTCTACTAAATGTCTTTCCTTATAAAGCCACCAGTCACAGTGACGCTCGAACCGGGCACCTTTTCTGGAGGGTATGGTAGGTTCCCCACCGTGGTCATAAATATAATCAATCAGCTGATTACTGTCATATCCTCTATCAGCCAGGACCTGGCTACCATTCAGGCTGATTTGTTCCAACAGTGGGATTGCCATATTGATATCGTTCCTCTGCCCCTCGCTCAACCGTAGATAGACTGGGTATCCATAAGCATCTACGATTGCATGGATTTTTGTGCTGGCCCCGCCCCGGCTATGGCCAATCAGATTTGCTGGCCCCCTTTTTTGGCTCCGGCACTATGCTGATGGGCTTTTACAATGGAGGCGTCCATACTAAGCTCCTCTAATTCGGCCTCAAGACTGAGTACACGGAAAATATTGTCCAGAAAGCCATCCTCAATCCATTTACGGAATCGGCTATAGACCGTCTCCCAAGGGCCGTAACGCTCCGGGAGATCCCGCCAGGGAGCGCCACTGCGTGCAATCCATACCATAGCATTGAGCATCGTGCGGTTATCCTTAGAAGGACGGCCAGGCCGGTTCGATTTTTCAGGAGGTAATAAAGGAGCAATTTGATTCCATTCCTGGTCAGTCAGTTCATATCGCTTCAACATAACGAACACCCCTTTTTCTTTTATTTTAACATGAAAAAGGGCAGTGAAACATATGTTTTGTGCAACTTTTAATTTTCAAACACGCTCTAG
>NZ_JAJFEB020000058.1:0-1059 GCF_020709765.2 Clostridium pacaense | reverse complement strand
GCGCAATACCAATTTAGCAATAAAAACTATAACCAATTGTAATAACGCTAAGCCAGATATCACAAACACAGCATTAACATATAGAATCTACGATGGCCTAAATATGCCTATATCAGGCATAAATACGTTTGTTGTACAGCCCAATGGTGATAGCGATACCAACTTTTCGCAGTTAGCCCAATGTGTGTATAGTACAACAAAAAGTAACATGGGACAATTATTTACCCGGCGATATGTGGCGGAAACAGGTTGGTCCTCATGGGAAAAAGTAATGTCAAATGCGGATTTAAATGAGAATTCTGCCTTCCGAATGGCAACAGGGAGTGTGCTGGCTGGCTCGAACTATCATCAGATTCGTCTGCAAGTCGAACCATCACCACAAGGAACAAAATCCCTTGCAGTTTATGACAATAATGCTAATGCTTTGATAGGATATATCTATTTCGATAAATAATCATCTAACTGATTATTATACATAATACTCTGCGATATTTATGCCAACTCCAGAAGCAATTGCTGTTTGTGGCGTAAGTACAATATTTCCATCTGTAGTAATACGCAGATAGGCAACTGTATTTATTCCGTTGATACCACAATGTATATTGTGATACCATTCCACGCGGGATTTGACCTCAGTATTAGTAGCAATAGTATATGCTGTACCCGCAGACAGGGCTTTATTTACATATCCCCCGATTTTTATTGCTTTAATAGTATCACTGCCAAACGTAAATAAAACTATTGTAAGGCCGTAAGAATTAGTGATTTTTTTTGCTTCATAATCCGCTTTTTTTAAGAGTTCACCCCAATTACTCCAGATTCCGTTATCTTTGGACCGCAAAAATATCCGATTAGTCCCAGATACGATATATAATATTGTCCCATAATCGACAGATGACATGTTGATGTATGCTGTGCCACTTTTACCATTGGTCAGTCCTGCCTCATACGGTGTATTAAGCGTGTTTTCATTGCATTGTACAATCCGTCTACCAGATGGCCCAATATTAGCAATTGCAAGCAAATCAGCCACTGCAGTCCTACCATCTAAATTGGTAT
>NZ_JAJFEB020000057.1:0-1069 GCF_020709765.2 Clostridium pacaense | reverse complement strand
ATACCAATTTAGATTACCGTACAGCGGTCACCGATTTGTTTTCGGTCGCTAATGTCGGGCTCAATACACGCCGAATAGTACGTTATAACGCAAATACACTCAATACCCCATATCAATCAGGTATGACTTCTGATATCGACAGCGGGCTTGCAATTATAACGATGGGGAGTAATAACTACGGATCGATAGTATGTATACCAGAAGGTGGTACCGTTACTGCTCCTTGTATTTGTAAAAAAACCAATACATGGGGTAGATGGTATAGGGTAATCATGGATTTAGATGTACAAGCCGGAAGAGTGGAATCTATTGATTGCGCTGGAAATAGCCTTACTCTATATGATGTAACCTTTCCCGCTCCGTTTATTAAAACACCTCAGGTCATAGTCGGTCTATATTCCAACACGACTACAAGCAATTATGGAAATATATCAACAATGGCCACTATGATTACCACAACTGGATTTAGGATAAAAGTTGCAAATGCCAACAGCGGGAGTTTTGCACCAGGAGTTTCATGGATTGCTTTTACACAATAGTCAAGTATTATCTCATAATGGCAATCCACGCAACGGATGCGGCTTGGGCTGCATCTGACCGTGATATATATATCCTGCAACCTGTAGAGGTGATATTTGCAACGGATGCGAATATCATATTTGGACTCGATGTCATCGGGGTGACAGTAACTGATGGGACAGCTGCGAAAGCCATAGGAAATGTTATCGTTTTATATGCCGGTTGGTTTACAGCAGTAGGCGTAATAGACACAGTCCCTCCCTGGGAATCACGGTTTGAGCGTAGCCTAAACCAATCCCCCCAAGTACCATTAGCTTTTGCTCGTAAGAACAACGTATCCGCGGCGCCAGCTGCAATGTATAGGATAGTACCATAATTTGCTGATGACATACTGATTATGGCAGTCCCGGATTGTAATGTGGTTAATCCTGCTTTATATGGCGTGTTGTGTGTGTTATCACCGCAATTGATAATCCGTTTTCCGATAGGGCCAGCATCAGCTTCTACAATTAAATCAGCAACCACAGTACGGTTATCCAAATTGGTATTG
>NZ_JAJFEB020000055.1:0-1239 GCF_020709765.2 Clostridium pacaense | reverse complement strand
ATCTCATCTTGAGGGGGGCTTCACGCTTAGATGCCTTCAGCGTTTATCCCGTCCAGACTTGGCTACCCTGCCATGGCCCTGGTAGGCCAACAGGTACACCAGCGGTCTGTCCATCCCGGTCCTCTCGTACTAAGGACAGCTCCTCTCAGATCTCCTACGCCCGCGCCGGATAGGGACCGAACTGTCTCACGACGTTCTGAACCCAGCTCGCGTACCGCTTTAATGGGCGAACAGCCCAACCCTTGGGACCTGCTACAGCCCCAGGATGCGATGAGCCGACATCGAGGTGCCAAACCACTCCGTCGATGTGAACTCTTGGGAGTGATAAGCCTGTTATCCCCAGGGTAGCTTTTATCCGTTGAGCGATGGCAATCCCACTTTCATACCACCGGATCACTAAGTCCTACTTTCGTACCTGCTCGACCCGTCAGTCTCGCAGTCAAGCCCCCTTATGCCTTTGCACTCTTTGGATGGTTTCCAACCATCCTGAGGGAACCTTTGAGCGCCTCCGATACCCTTTCGGAGGCGACCGCCCCAGTCAAACTCCCCACCTGACATTGTCCCCCGCCCAGGTCATGGGCGCAGGTTAGAAACCCAGTACCGCAAGGGTGGTATCCCAACAATGGCTCCATACAGACTGGCGTCCATATCTCTTAGCCTCCCACCTATCCTGTACATGCAGCACCGGATCCCAGTATCAAGCTGGAGTAAAGCTCCATGGGGTCTTTCCGTCCTGGCGCAGGTAACCAGCATCTTCACTGGTATTTCAATTTCACCGGGTGCATTGTTGAGACAGCGCTCAAATCATTACGCCTTTCGTGCGGGTCGGAACTTACCCGACAAGGAATTTCGCTACCTTAGGACCGTTATAGTTACGGCCGCCGTTTACTGGGGCTTAAATTCAAAGCTTCGGTTCCCCTAACCTCTCCTCTTAACCTTCCAGCACCGGGCAGGCGTCAGCCCATATACCTCACCTTACGGTTTTGCATAGACCTGTGTTTTTGCTAAACAGTTGCTTGAGCCTATTCTCTGCGGCCACATCTCTGTGGCACCCCTTCTCCCGAAGTTACGGGGTCATTTTGCCGAGTTCCTTAACAATGCTTCTCCCGCCGGCCTTAGGATTCTCTCCTCATCCACCTGTGTCGGTTTACGGTACGGGCATGCATCACACGATAGCGGCTTTTCTTGACAGCCGGAATCACACACTTCGCTACTTCAGTTCGCTCCGCGTCACGTCTT
>NZ_JAJFEB020000054.1:0-1360 GCF_020709765.2 Clostridium pacaense | reverse complement strand
TACCGCCGCTGCCTACTGTTTTCATGTACGGGGCTCTCACCCTCTGTGGCCTGCCTTCCCAGGCAGTTCCATTAACAGATCGGCTCACTTATGCGGTCCATAACCCCAGCATGCACGCACGCTGGTTTGGGCTCTTCCCATTTCGCTCGCCGCTACTCTGGGAATCGATGTTTCTTTCTCTTCCTCCGGTTACTTAGATGTTTCAGTTCACCGGGTTCCCGACGTATGGCTATGTATTCACCATACGACACTTGAGGGTTGCTCAAGTAGGTTTCCCCATTCAGATACCTCCGGATCAAAGGATATTTGCTCCTCCCCGAAGCTTTTCGCAGCTTATCACGTCTTTCATCGGCTCTTAGTGCCAAGGCATCCACCCTGCGCTCTTATCAGCTTAACCAAAACGACCTCCACCTGCGGGTGCGGGTGTCAGTCAAAGTCCATAGCGTTGGACTCTTTGGTTCTAGGTTCTTCTTAAACGCTTTCGCGTTCACAAGTTTGTTTCTTTCCATACAATCGCTTGTATGGCCTCGGATGTCTTGTTTATCCTAATTTCTTAGGATACTCAATTCATTTTTTTCAATATGCGGTTTTCAAGGTACGTATGTGACTGATGTTTTATCAGTCATTAGTAAACTCGATTCTTCGAATCCACTAATCACTGGTAAAAACCAGTTATATGGAACAGCACTTCCCTGCTGACGTAGGTTAACACGTTCTTTAAAACACAGGCTTCGCTTTTACCTCCACCCATTGGAACATGTCTGTTCTATATAAAACACTCTTCCGAGTGGTTTTTTAAAGGGAATCCGGCAGCCACCTGCTCTCCCATGCCGTCTCCAGCATAGTACCATCGGCCGCTTAGGTCTTAACCATCGTGTTCGGGATGGGAACGGGTGTGTCCCCTAAGCGCATCGCCACCGGAAATCTTTTTGTTTCCTTGACTTTTGATAATCAGAAAACTGGACAGTATATAAAACCCTTACTTCTTCTTCCTTAGAAAGGAGGTGATCCAGCCGCACCTTCCGATACGGCTACCTTGTTACGACTTCACCCCAGTTACCTGCCCCGCCTTCGGCAGCTCCCTCCTTCCGGTTGGGTCACTGACTTCGGGCGTTGCTGACTCCCATGGTGTGACGGGCGGTGTGTACAAGACCCGGGAACGTATTCACCGCGGCATTCTGATCCGCGATTACTAGCGATTCCAGCTTCGTGTAGTCGGGTTGCAGACTACAGTCCGAACTGGGACGTTATTTTTGGGATTTGCTCACCTTCGCAGGGCTGCCTCCCTTTGTTTACGCCATTGTAGCACGTGTGTAGCCCAAATCATAAGGGGCATGATGATTTGACGTCATCCCCACCT
>NZ_JAJFEB020000053.1:0-1459 GCF_020709765.2 Clostridium pacaense | reverse complement strand
GGTTCTATACTGAATGTTGGGGTGTGCTGAAAAGCACACTTCCAACATTCTTTTGATTGTAATAAAATACATCTATAAGAAGCCTCCCAAACCCATTATTCCGACCAAAGTTTAATGTTATGGAGGTGACCCCTTATAGATGTACCCTAATTATACCAAGGCTTTCCTTAACTTGGAAGGTATTTTTATTAAAAAAGTGGTTCAGGCAGACTCTTTCATTAAAATTTTCATCCAGTCCCAACCGGTAGAACAGACTTGCCCCTGCTGTGGGGCTAATACAAAACGGATTCATGATTACCGTTTACAAGAGGTCCAGGACATTCCCTTACTGGGAAAACAAGTTATCCTGCTCCTTCGCAAACGCCGCTACCTCTGCCCATACTGCCGCAAACGGTTCACGGAACCCTATTCGTTCCTCCCCAGATACCACCGCAGGACCCGCAGGCTGGCATTTTACATTGTCTCCCTGCTCCGGCAGACCTTTTCCTTAAAACAGATTGCAGAGCTTACCGGTGTTTCCGTCCAGACGGTCTGCCGCCTTCTGGACACGATTTGCTATCCTCCGCCTGACCAGCTTCCGCAAGCGCTTTCCATTGACGAATTCAAAGGCAATGCTTCTACCGGTAAATATCAGTGCATTCTGGTTGATCCGAAAAAGCGCAGGATCCTCGACATTCTCCCGGATCGGACCCAGAGCCATCTGGCTGATTATTGGCGGAACATTCCCAGGAAAGAACGCCTGAAGGTAAAGTTCTTCGTCTGCGATATGTGGCGCCCCTACACCGAACTTGCACAGACCTTCTTTCCAAACGCTACAATCATCGTGGATAAATATCATTTCATCCGGCAGGTGACATGGGCGATTGAAAATGTACGCAAACGACTGCAGCGGTCCATGCCGGTTTCTCTGCGTAAGTATTATAAACGCAGCCGGAAACTCATTCTGACCCGCTATAAAAAGCTGAAGGATGAGAACAAACAGGCCTGTGATTTAATGCTTCACTATAGCGAGGATCTACGTCTGGCACACCGGATGAAAGAGTGGTTCTATGATATCTGCCAGATGGAAGCGTATCGTCAGCAGCAGAAGGAATTTGATGACTGGATTGCGAATGCACAGAGCTGTGGGATCAAGGAATTTGAAGCCTGTGCTAAGACCTACAGGGCCTGGCGAAAAGAAATCCTGAATGCCTTTAAATACGGGTTGACAAATGGTCCCACAGAAGGATTTAACAACAAGATAAAGGTATTAAAACGGAGCAGCTACGGAATCCGGAATTTCAAACGGTTCCGAACCCGGATACTTCACTGTACATCATAGGATAAAAAGGTCGGTAATGCGGAGGCTTATTTGGCATGCCCAAAATCAGTAAAACCTGGAACTAAACATAAAAAGGGCCCTTTTCATAGAATTGGGGCGGGATTTTACAAATCCCACCCCAACTATTGACAAAGAGCC
>NZ_JAJFEB020000052.1:0-1667 GCF_020709765.2 Clostridium pacaense | reverse complement strand
TAGTGTGAAAGAAAGTAGAGGAAAACCATAAATGGACGCACTTAAATAAGCTGTCTAAGGCAGGCAACTTTTTGAAGTGTTATAGAGTTAGGAAATTAGATCAGGAAGCTAATGGTTCATCAGGCGGAAGTAATCCTTCTCGTTGTAATAGTTTCTTGGCTTGCTTGATAGCCTTTGCCTTTTGCTTTTCAACAAGAGCTACTGGCATATCGATTTTGTAAAGATCGTTCGGATTCCACTGCTCACCAGTAGACAGCATCTGGTATATAGCAGTAAGAATCATACGGGCAATAGCAATAATGGCTCTTTTCTTGCCACGGCGTTTAACAAGCGAATCATATTTCTTTTTGTAGTAAGGATATTTGTCAGATTTTACGGCAGCATGAGCACATTGTACTAATGCAGGTTTGAGGTAGACTCCGGCACGTGTAATCCGAACAGATTTCTTCTTACCAGCAGATTCATTGCTCCCTGGTGTTAGACCAGCCCAGCAACATAAACGTTTAGAACTTGAGAACTGAGACATGTCAGTACCGATTTCGGAGATGATAGTGATTGCACTATCACGTTTGAGACCCGGAATGGTACAGAGGAACTGGACAGCATTTTCAAAATCAGGATTAGAAGAAATCATATTTTCTATCATTTTATCAACATCATTGATTTCGGCTGTGATATAATCCATATGTGCGCGGACGAGGCGCATACGGTATTTTTGGGCATCAGTCATCTGATATCCTTCGACGGATTCTATAACAGCATCTTCTTTGGATTTGAGATTTCTAAGAAGCTTAGATGCGATTTCTTCGTGGTTAATGGATGTACCCGATTGTTCAAGCAGATAGTCGATAATGGATGTGGATGACTTCCCAAAGATATCGGAAACAACAGAATCTAATGCAACATTACAAACAGTAAGAGCATTCTGATATCGATTCTTTTCACTTGAACGGCAGGAAATTAATTTATAGCGATACCTCGTATATTCTCGCAGAATGCGGATTTTCTTACAAGGAATGTAACTGCCTCTAACAAGACCAAGACGGAATAAATCTCCAATCCATTTAGAATCTTTGGAATCATCTTTGTTGCCCTTCACCGCCTTCACCCATTTGGGATTGGCAATGACAACCTTGATATCATCTTCGAGAAGATTAAAGACGGGAACCCAGTATTTACCTGTGGATTCCATGCAGACGTCATGGCAACCATTGTCGAGAAGCCATTGCTTGAATTCAAGAATTGAATGGTTAAAGGTGGAAAAGCGCTTTTTTTGGTAAGAAGGCTCAATGCCACCAGTGGTTTTTACAATTGTGGCAACGAGAAAAGATTTGTGAACATCGACACCACAACAGGTTTGGTAAGTAACTTTCATAGTCAGACTCCTTTCGAAAAAGATAAGAAGCCATTGACTGAACTGCCACACAATTAAACTAAGGCGCTTAAACAATTCTTAGTGTACGGATTCATGATGCCACTTATTTGTGCTTGAAAAGGCAGAACTTACACTGATTTATATGCGGTCTAAAACGAAGAAAGTTATTACAACTCCTCCTTCCGTGCTTTGTAGTGTAGCTTCTCGCAAACTATTTTACAACACAGCGTAGAGAGTTGGAAGACTTTCATAACTATTTGTGCCGCCATCCGAAGGCGGCGGAATGGAGATT
>NZ_JAJFEB020000051.1:0-1690 GCF_020709765.2 Clostridium pacaense | reverse complement strand
AAGACACAAACCCAAGCGGAGAGCCTAAGAAACCGCATTACCATGTTCTGCTAATGTTTGAGGGCGTAAAAGACTATGAGACGCAAGTTAAACCCATATTTGCTGAAATCGGCGGTGTAGGGCGTGAGATGGTTAATTCTGCGAGAGGGTATGCAAGATACCTCTGCCACTTAGATAACCCCGAGAAAGCCCAATATGAGCCCTCAGAAGTGCGTTGTTTGGGCGGTGCGGACTATACCGACATCACGAACCTACCGACAGACACTCGGAAGATGCTTGCGGAGATTATGGGGTACATACAAGAAAACGAGATTTTTTCTTTTGCTGAGTTTATCGACTTGAGCCGTTTGTATCATCCGGATTGGTTTACTTTGATTGTCAATACCAACGGTTGGATAGTTAAAGAGTTCATCAAGTCGCTTGAATGGGAACGCTCTGTCGGATATGTCAGAAAGGCGGAAAGATTGCCGAAAGCAGACCTTGAAACAGGAGAAGTCCTGGACTCTGAATAAGGCTGTATTCGAGCCGTCATGTTCATATAGCAAGCAGGGGGAAAATATATACACTCCGTGTAATATTTGCCCGCTTGTTAGGGGTGCTACGCCCCCTAAAACCCTTGTGTCGGCTCGTGCCGACTGCACGCCCTCTGGACATTGTTCCGTCGGTGATTTCTAAATACCACGCCTTAAAAGCAAGCAGTCAATGGCTTGCTTTTTTGCTTGCAAAAAAGTGGCGTAGCCACCATTGACTGCTTGCTTTGGCGTGGTAGGAAATCAGCACCGACGGACATTGTTCCAGAGGGTTTGAACCGCCCTTGGGGGCGGTGGCGAAAGCCAGTGGGGGAAAGCTCCGCAGGACGCACACTCAACCTTGTTGAGTATAAGTGCACACTTCGTGAAAGGGGTCGAGGGGAATCCCCTCGCACACGCTTTGCAGAACGCAAAGTATAGTGTGCTATACTTTGCTATACTTTGCAATCGACAAATAGCAACATTAGTCAGCAAAAAGCGACAAAAAAAGAGAGGGAGAGGGGAAAGGGGGAGTAACTACGACACTCCCCCTTGGTGTTCATTGTTCATTGTTCATGCTTGTATTGTCTTAAAACTAACTCAAACTAATATAAAAATATAACTTGACAGAGGTTTTTCTATATGTTAAAATCAGTTTATAGTTACATTTAAGACAATACAAAAAAGGAGAAAAAACATGACTATTGCAAGAAAAACTGGGGGTAGACCAAGCAAAAGACCTACCAATGCGGAGTTGGCAATGCTTTATAGTGTCATGACTGCCAAGGAAATTGCAGAAAAATTTGGTGTGTCCGTGTACACGGTGCGAAATTGGATAAACAAGGCGAGAAAGGAAGAGAGTGAGGAAGTGACTAATGGTTAAGGACAAAAGAAAAAAGGACGCTCCGACTGCAACGGAAACGCCCTTAAATCCAAATTCAACTACTGGTAATTCTAATACATTGTACAGAAAAAGTCAAGTGAAGAAGGAGCAGAGGACAAGGAACTTTGCGACTGTTGTTTATCCTGAATCGGCACCGTCTGATTGGATTGACAAGCTGGATCAGCTTCATGTAGCTGCCCTCATCAGTCCGCTGCACGATAAAGACACAAACCCAAGCGGAGAGCCTAAGAAACCGCATTACCATGTTCTGCTAATGTTTGAGGGCGTAAAAGACTAT
>NZ_JAJFEB020000050.1:0-1750 GCF_020709765.2 Clostridium pacaense | reverse complement strand
ATAGTAAAATATTTGCATTTAGTACGTAAATTCGGTTATCACAGCCACTCTACCTAATGAAAATCAATGACTTATTTAATAGCTAAAGAATGGATTTTCTAATTTTGTCATGCAAATTTTGTAGATTTATAATTGTTGACGTGAACCTTGTATAAATGATATTATATTCATATAATTACTAATTAATCAATTAGTAATTTGCGATAAAAATAAGGAGGATGAATTATGTTTGTTGGCCGCATGAGGGAACTCAAAAAATTACAATCACTCTACAACAGCAATCAATTTGAATTTGCTGTTTTTTATGGACGACGAAGGGTTGGAAAAACCACACTTATTAATGAATTTATAAAGGATAAAAAGGCTGTATATTATATGGCAGTAGAAGGAACCCGCAAAGAAAATCTATCAGGGTTATCAAAAGCACTACTGTTGGCTGGAGAATCCGCAGGGGGAGCGGAGTTTTTGGATTATGCCAATTTATTTAACTATATTGATACCCTGTGTCAAAGTCAGGAACGTCTTATAATTGTAATAGATGAGTACCCTTATTTGGCTGCCTCCTATCCTGCGGTTTCATCTATGCTTCAAAGTCACATAGACCAATGCTGGAAGAACAGCAAACTCTTTTTGATATTATGTGGTTCATCTATGAGTTTCATGGAAGAACAGGTATTAGGCTATAAAAGCCCTCTGTATGGCCGCAGGACGGCACAGTTTAAGATACACCCATTCACCTTCTTTGAAGCCCGTAAAATGCTTCTGGACTTCTCAGAAGAGGCACAGGCAATACTATACGGCATTACAGGAGGAATACCTGAGTATATATCGCGAATTGATGTTAATAAAAGTTTGGATGATAATATTGTTGACTTGTTCTTTGATGAGAGTGGAAGATTATTTGAAGAACCTGTCAATCTTTTAAAACAGGAATTAAGGGAGCCGGCCTCTTATCATTCCATCATATCCGCCATTGCCAGTGGCGCCAGCAGGATGAATGACATTTCCACAAAAACCGGCCTGGAGACCAGCGGATGCAGCAACCAGATAACATCACTAATTTCATTAGGCATTATAAGAAAGGAAATACCAATAACAGAAAGTGCTTCCAGCAGAAAGACTTTATATCAGCTGGAAGACAGCATGTTTCTATTTTGGTATCGCTTTGTGCGCCCTAATATAAGTAGCATCACCAGAGGTGTGGGCGCAACAATATATAAAACATTAGTAAAGCCTCAAATAAACGATTTTATGGGAAAAATATTTGAAAATATTTGCCAACAGTATTTGTTTCACCCTCAAATATATGAAAGTCTTCCGTTTCCCATCGGCAGTGTAGGAAGATGGTGGGGAAATAATCCTATAAAAAAGCGACAGGAAGAAATTGATATTATGGCTATACAGGAGCCTTACGTCCTGTTAGGCGAATGCAAGTGGAAAAATACTCCTATCGATATGGATACGGTTCATATGTTGCTGGAACGGGGTGGGCTGTTCCATTATCCTGAAAAGTATTATTTCCTTTTTTCAAAAAGTGGCTTTGTAGATTCTGTGATTGATTACGTGAAGGATGGTAGAAATATAAATCTTGTCTCTTATAAACAGATATGCCAGATCGGGGATATAAATGAATAACGGTTAATGGATTATAAAAGCGGAAGTCTTTTACACAGGGTTTCCGCTTTTATAATTGCCTATTTTTTTAAGAAATCCTTATATGTACTTGAAAATAATATGATATATTATGTGC
>NZ_JAJFEB020000049.1:0-1866 GCF_020709765.2 Clostridium pacaense | reverse complement strand
AAAGGGGGTGTTGCAAAAGTAGATGAATAATCTACTGGAGCAGCAGCTCCTTTTCTGTACCAGAAAACAGAAAAGCGGGCTCCGAAGAGTCCGCCATCCGTGGTATAATTAAGTATGCGAATAAATAATTACACTACTAGAGATTATACCGAACTTGGCCGGACTTATCAACTGGTTTTGCCATTAAGTTTGGAAGGACTGGTTCCCAACGATGATTCTGTCCGACTGCTGAGCCACGAATTGGAGGATTTAGACTACACAAAGCTTTATCAGGCTTACTCTGCCAAAGGCAGAAATCCGGCAGTGGACCCAAAGACCATGTTCAAGATCCTGACTTATGCGTATTCCCAAAACATTTACTCATCAAGAAAAATCGAGACCGCCTGTAAACGGGACATCAACTTCATGTGGTTGTTAGCCGGACAAAAAGCTCCGGATCACAGCACCATTGCCCGGTTCCGTTCCAGTTTTCTGGAGGAGGCATGTGAGGACCTCTTCTATCAGATGGTACGCCGGCTGGATCAGGCAGATGAGCTTTCTAAGGAAACTGTCTTTATTGACGGAACGAAATTAGAAGCCTGCGCCAATAAATACACGTTCGTATGGAAAAAATCCGTTGGGAAATGGGAAGAAAAAATGTTCATTAAAATCCAGGAGGCGGTGAAGCTTGTAAACCAGGAGTTTATCCAGTCCTTCCGTGTGGGAACCGAATACCGGGTACAAAACCTCCAGAAAATCTGCCGTTTTTTGGAGGAGAAATGCAAGGAGCGCAACATAGAGTTCGTTCATGGCCGCGGAAAACGTAAACCTATCGAGCAGAGGTATCTGGAACTGTTCCAAAGGTACCTGGAGCGCCAGACTACTTATGACTGGCATACAGCCAGCTTCCAGGGAAGGAACAACTACTGCAAAACAGACCCGGATGCAACGTTTATGCATATGAAAGATGACCACATGCGCAACGCCCAGCTAAAGCCGGGGTATAACGTCCAGATTGGAGTGGACAGCGAATACATTGTAGCGGTAGACATTTTTCAGGATCGGAATGATGTGTGGACACTGGTGCCGTTTTTGAAGCGGATGAAAGAAAAGCTGGGTTTTAACTACCCGAGTGTTACGGCTGATTCGGGATATGAAAGTGAAGAAGGGTACAGCTATCTGCGGGAGGAGAGGCAGCAGCCATACATTAAACCTCAAACTTATGAAAGATGGAAAAAGAGGAGTTTTAAACAGGATATCAGCAAACGTGAAAACATGGTTTACGACCGGGAGTCCGATACCTATATCTGTCATGCAGGGAAGGAACTACGGGTGATCTACCTGAAAAAGCAGCGCAGCAAAAGTGGGTACGAATCTGAGGTGACGGTATACGAATGTGAGGACTGCACCGGCTGCCCACATAAAGAAAAATGCACCAAAGCGAAGGGTAACAAGCGATTGTATGTGTCCAAAAGCTTTTTGGAGAAGCGTGATGAATCGTATCAAAACATCCAGAGCGATAAGGGAATTAAGTACCGGATAAACCGCTCGATCCAGGTAGAGGGGGCCTTCGGGGTTTTGAAAAATGACTATGGTTTCCAACGATTTCTGCTGCGAGGTAAGAAGAAGGTAAAACTGGAGATTCTCTTGCTGAGTATGGGATACAATCTAAATAAACTACATAGAAAAATCCAGAATGATCGGACTGGAAGCTATTTGTTTGATGTAAAAGCGAGTGCATAAATACAAGAAAAACCGTATGCTTATTAAAGTACGTCAAAATCAGGAGGAAGTCGATCGAGAATGATTTTCTCCTGATTTTTTCTATATATAGAGCGAAGGTGCCGCTCAATCATCTATTTTGATGATTTTGCGACACCCTCTTTT
>NZ_JAJFEB020000048.1:0-2058 GCF_020709765.2 Clostridium pacaense | reverse complement strand
CAGCGTAGAGAGTTGGAAGACTTTCATAACTATTTGTGCCGCCATCCGAAGGCGGCGGAATGGAGATTTATATGAAATCCGTAGGAATAATCGCACTTGACCTGGACGGTACTTTGCTGGACAGCCAGAAGCGCCTGTCTGAGCGTAATAAGGAAGCCCTGCTCAGATGTTCCGGCCTGGGAATCGAAATCGTCCCTACCACTGGAAGGGCGGTAGACGGCATCATGCCTGAAATCCGCAACCTGCCCGGTGTCCATTATGCCATCACGACCAACGGAGGGACGGTTGCCGACCTTGCAGGAGCCAAGTGCCTGACCAGATGCACGCTCTCCAATGAAAAAGCATTGGAAATACTGAATATCGTAAAAAAGTACAATGCCATGTACGATCCCTATATCGATGGAAGAGGTATCTCACAGCCGGAGTTCATTGACCATATGGCTGATTTTGGCCTTTCCGGTGTCATGCAGGACATGGTGCGGGCAACCAGGGATCTGGTGCCGGATGTAATACGCCATGTGGAGCAATGCAAAAGGGATGTTGAGAAGGTAAATATATACCTGGCTGATTTAAAGGACAGGGAGATACTCAGGGAAGAATTATCCTCAGTGGAAGGGATAATCATCAGCTCTTCCCTCTATAATAACCTGGAAATCAATGCCGAAGGCGCCACGAAGGGCAATGCACTTATGTGGCTGGCCAAACACCTTGGAATCAGCAGGGAGGACACCATGGCATTTGGCGATGGGGAGAACGATGTAACCATGCTCAAAGCCGCCGGAATCGGAATCGCTATGGGGAATGGCTTGGAGATAGCCAAAAATGCAGCTGACCAGGTAACCCTGACCAATGATGAGGATGGTGTTGCAGCAGCAATTGAGCGCCTGATATTAAACTGAAAATGAGACTGAAAGAAGCTTAACACATGATGATAGATAATTGGCTGTCCGTTGGGGCAGGTGTATTTCTGGTGGGCATGGTGCTCTACGGACATTACCGGGGGTTCCTGAAGCAGTGCGTATCCCTGGGAGCCCTGATCCTTACTATAGTTATAGTAAAAATGGCAACGCCCTATATGACTGGATTCATAAAAGATAATCCATCCATACGTCAAAGCGCGGCCAATGTCATATTGAACATATCAGGATGGGAGGAACCATCTCAGGAGGAAACCCAGCTTCCCTCATCCCAACGGCTTTTGATTGAGGGACTGAACCTGCCCCAGTCAGTAAAAGACGCATTACTGGAGAACAACAACAGTGAGATTTACAAAATGCTGGGCGTGGACCAGTTTGCAGAATACATCAGTATGTATCTGGCCGACATGCTCATCAATGCCATTGCGTCCATTGTACTGTTCCTGGCGGTCTATATATTGATACATCTGGTTGTCAGATGGCTGGACCTGATTGCCCGCCTTCCTATTTTGTATGGGCTGAACCATATAGCGGGGGCCCTCCTGGGACTGGCCCAGGGACTGCTCTTTCTGTGGGTGGCCGGATTTATCCTGAACCTGTTTTCAGCAACCCCTATGGGAAAAATGCTGGAGGAACAGGTGTATGCCAGTACATGGCTGACATTCCTATACCGATACAATCTGATAAACCTTATATTAGGAGGCATTGTGAAAGGAATCTTCTGATGAGAAATGATTAAGTTGTCCATATATTATGTTTAATTAAGACAAATAGCTGGGAAAAGTTGGGGACAACAGATTCCGGCTATTTTTTTAATAACCACAAAATATAGAAAAAATCAAAGAAAATAGGCATATTTAGTAGTTGTGAAATATCATGTAAAATTGTTTAAAAAAATGGTACAAATTCCCTTGACATATTGATTAAGTAGTGTTATATTATAGTTCCACCGCGAAAAAACGGCGGGGGAGCTTTCAAAAGAAAGTAAAAAAAGTTGTTGACAGAATATGGAAACTGTGATATGATATAAAAGTTGCAGTCGAGAAACATGACAACAGCAAAACAAAAAAGTTAAAAAAGTTGTTGACAAAAGCAAATGCTTATGATATACTATCAAAGTTGCTGCTGAGACAGACAACAG
>NZ_JAJFEB020000047.1:0-2261 GCF_020709765.2 Clostridium pacaense | reverse complement strand
TGGCATGATCATCTGTCCTTGGCGCCGTTGTCCCATGGCATGATCATCTGTCCTTGGCGCCGTTGTCCCATGGCATGCATTTCTTCTGGAGCAGTTCCACTGCCCGCATAAGCAGCAGGCTGATGACCGATATAAGGAAGATGACCGCAAACATCTTGTCAAATGAAAACGCCTTCCTTACCCTTGTCATATACACGCCCAGTCCGCCAAAACCGCCAAGCCACTCTGATATGACCGCCCCTACCACTGCATAGCTTGCCGATATCTTAAGGCTGGAAAAGAACTGGTTCATGGCTCCCGGCAGCTTAAGGTAACGGAATATCTGCATCCTCCCCGCCCCCATGGCCCGCAGCAGGTTCACCGCATCCGGGTCAGCGGACTTAAATCCGGTGAGCAGCCCCACCGTAATTGGGAAAAATGTGGTAATGACAATCAATATGACCTTAGGCGTCATCTCATAGCCAAACCAAAGCACCAGAAGCGGGGCCATGGCCACGGCCGGTACGGTCTGGGTCAGGACCACGATGGGATAAAATGCCTGATACGCCCGCTCAAAGCGGTCCATGAACACAGCCGCGGCAAAACCCGTGGCAATTCCAAACAGCAGCCCCAGGGCTGCTTCCGCCATGGTTATCCCGGCATTGTCCATAAGTATGGGAAACTCGCTTATAAAAGTCCTCAGGACCTGGACGGGGGAAGGCAGCATGAAGCCCTCAATGCAGCCGAGGGATACCGCTGCCTGCCACACAGCCAGGATGCATGCCGCTGCTGAAAACGACCATATCTTACTGGTGATGTTTTGTAACTTTCTTTTCAATGGTAAGCACATCTCCTTCAGGATGGTAGGATACTTTGATGTAGGCGGCAACGGAAGGTGCGCCTGCCCTGATTGCAATGTGCTGGCATTCCTTTACAATGTCCATGAGCTGGTCATAATCCCCTTCAATGGCCGTCTCAAAAGGTCCTACATAGTAGTTTAACCCCGTGCTTTTAATGTAATCAATCACCTCATCCACAATACGGATTAACTCCTCGTTGTTCCCTGCCTCCGGTAATGTCTGAATAGCTACGCTTGCGTTCATGGATACCTCTCCTCTTCGTCTTTTATTCGTGGTGCCGGTCATAAAAATCCCGCCCGGACAATCCGGGCGGGATATAACAGACATGGTCTGAGCACTTCCTACGCTGGCATTATCCAGATCAGGTATCAGGGTTCGGAAACCGAAGTTCCATCTCAGCCGGTATGGATTGCAGACCAGCACCCCTCTTTGTTTTCTTGCTACAGTATACTACGGCCTGTTTTAAAAGTCAATTTAAGTTTCTCTGCGCAGCTTCCTGATTACCATGGTCAGGGTGCCTTCCGTTCCGTCCACCGGGCTGTTGTAGGTAAGCGTGAACACCGTGGGCTGCGGCACCTCAATGATGAACGACACCGACCCGAAGGCGCTGGAGCGGTCCGGGCCCGTCATGAAATAAATCCCGTATTCAATATGGGCACTGCCGTTATAGAACGGAGTAATCTGCATGAACGTGGTCCCCGGATACAATACCGACACTTCATAAAAGATGGAATAGAACCCAGGTTCCAGCGTTATATGGGTCGGATCCGTCAACACAATGTGGTTGGTCACATCCTCCACCCCGATTCCCATGGGCATCAGCGACGCATTGACGAAGTGAGCGGCAAAATTAATGAATGAGGCAAATATGTCATCGGGATATGGTTCGGTCGGGCCAGTCGGACCCATGGGGCCAGTGGGTCCCTGCAGCCCGGTTGGGCCGGTTGGGCCCTGTATTCCGGCAGCCCCTGTATTCCCTGCATCTCCCTGGGGGCCGGCTGGCCCCTGAGGACCGGTGGCACCCCGCAGCCCCTGTACGCCTTCCGGGCCAGGGTCCCCCTGGGGACCCATGGGGCCTTGGGGCCCGGCTGGTCCGGTTGGGCCAGCTTCTCCCTGAGGGCCAGTGGCTCCTGTATTTCCCCGTGGACCATCCTCACCTGTTGCCCCCTGTGGTCCAGTGTCCCCTGTTGCCCCGCGGGGTCCGGTTACTCCCTGAAGACCCATGGGACCTGTGGGACCTGTTTCCCCCTGCCGCCCTTCCGGCCCGGGGATGCCCTGTGGGCCTGTGGGGCCTGTTTCCCCCTGCCGTCCTTCCGGCCCGGGGATGCCCTGTGGGCCTGTGGGGCCTGTTTCCCCCTGCCGCCCTTCCGGCCCGGGGATGCCCTGTGGGCCTGTGGGGCCTGTTTCCCCCTGCCGTCCTTC
>NZ_JAJFEB020000046.1:0-2326 GCF_020709765.2 Clostridium pacaense | reverse complement strand
AAATTGGTATTGCGCACAGTAAAGAAAATTGCCCAAATCAAGCCCCCTGGCTTATGATTAAAGTACCATAAAATCATAAGGAAAGGGGTTATTTAAATGGATGAAGTAAGACTGAAGGATGAACTGATGGCCAGGCTGTCCAATGAATTGGAACGGCCTGCGCTACAGGTGATTGATGGGGCACTGTCAGCGGTGCTCCGGAACTATGAGGTGGCCAAAAGGGAGACTGGGTTGAGCACCAATGTAATCAGTTTCCCGGAATTGGATATATTCATAGGGAAAATGAGGTTTGAGAATTACTCGGCCAGTACAGTCAATCAATATCAACGTTTCCTGACAGACCTACTGGTGTATGTGGGAAAGCCGGTGCAGGAGATTACGGGGGAGGATGTGGTGGAATGCCTGAACTACTATGAGCAAGTACGTCAGATTAGTGCCAGTACAAAGGACCATAAGCGGCGCATAGCCAGTTCCTTCTTTGCTTTCCTGCATGACCGGGGATATATCAGACGTAATCCTATGGCAACTGTGGACCCTATTAAGTATGTGGCAGAGATAAGGGAAGCACTGAGCCCAAGGGAAATGGAGAAGATGCGGATTGCCTGCGGCACAAATATCCGCGATAACGCAGTGCTGGAGCTGTTCCTGGCCACTGGGTGCCGGGTATCTGAGGTGGTCAACATGAACTTGGCTAATATGGACTTACAGGCAGGATATGTGAAGGTAATCGGAAAAGGCCAGAAAGAACGGATAGTATTCTTTTCAGAGAGGGCGTTAGAGTACCTTGAGACATATCTGGGTGACCGGCGCAGCGGTCCAGTCATACTTTCCAGCCGGGCGCCGCATCAAGGCCTAAAGAAGAATGCCCTGGAGAACATAATACGCAGGATTGCAAAACGGGCAGGGTTGGGAAAACGGGTATTTCCTCATCTGCTACGGCATACGTTTGCAACACGCGCCCTGAATAAAGGGATGCCGCTGCCGACACTGTGTGACATAATGGGACATGCCAGTGTTGAGACAACGCGTATCTATGCCAAAAACGGCGCCGGAAAGATGAAATATGAGTACGATATGTATGCTGCCGGATAAGGATTAAAACAACATAGATTTTTTGAAGCCTGCCAAATGGGAGGCTTAGTTGTCGTGTATCCGATGAGAATGTTGAGCACAGTTACAATTGCGCGGAATTGTTATGCAGAATATATTTTACGGCTTCAGGGCGTTATACCAATTTAGACAATAAATTGCCAAAGCATTATAATGCTGCATTTGAGAGCAATCCACCCGCAGGATTGGCAATTAATGAATGGGATGCTGGATGGATATTATCAAAGGCATATAATGATAATGCAGTGGAACTTAAGTCTCATTGGTTTGACGGCCTAATGTTGCGGAAACGAAATAACGGGAACTGGGGAGACTGGGCGAATGTAATAACAAGCGCTGATTCCTTAAAAATTGATGATTACCTTACCCTTAATAGCGGATATAGCCTATCTGGGGACAATGGCATGATAAAATTTGGGAATGTGATTATGCTTGTGTTAACTATTAAGAAAAATAATGGCGTATATCCTGATTCTAATAGTAGCCCCGTAGCTAAATTAAAAAAACATTCTCCAATGTTTCAAGTGAACACATCGTGTGTTTTAGGCACATCTGAGTGGAACTATAATACTACAGACTATTTGTATATTGCAATTAATGGAGACATTAGGGTTTGTACACCTGCTACATCCGGGAACAGCAACTTCGCCAGAGCAACTGTCTGTTACATAACCAAATAATCAGTTAGATGATAATCTTAAGGTTTTGTAAGTGCGACATACCCCAACATGTTTTCAGCTGACGGGAAGTCGGCATTATAAAAATATATCCTTTTTTGTCCAGAGACTTCAACTGCCTGAGTCCAATATCGTGTGCCTGTACGAACCGTGAGAATCGGTAAATCTGCATTTGTGATGTTAGAAAATGTCTCAGTCCACCTATTTTCAAAACTATCAAAAGTACGCGTAAAAACTTTCCCATTGTTAAATTGCAAAAATGTTTGGCGGGGATATGAATTACCGGTTGCCAAGTCTACCTTAAGAACAAATGCTTTTGATACAGGACAGTTTTTTAATGAGGATGCAATAGTATTTTCTATACACGCATAGTTACCTGGTACTCTATATGTATCTGCAAGCATGTCTGCACCAGAAGGGATTCTAGTGCCACCAGATAAGCAATAATAACCCCTTAAATTGGTATTGAACACACTACGAAAAATGCATAAAACTGAGTTTTACCTGAATATTTATACTGATGGGCGCAATACCAATTT
>NZ_JAJFEB020000045.1:0-2852 GCF_020709765.2 Clostridium pacaense | reverse complement strand
AGGTAAAGGTAGCCAGCTCCATAACAGACGAGAATATGAGAAGATAGGTAAGCCTATCCCAGACAACATTGATGTCTCCAAAAGCTCGGAGAACATCACTCTGGTCGATAAGGATATAAAGCAAGCCTATCAAGAAATCTTCGGTGAAGCTCTGGAGAAGTACAACGCAAAGCAGAAACGAGCTGACCGAAAGATAGAGGACTACTGCGACCACATCAAGAAGTCGAAGAACGGCGAAAAGCTGTTCTATGAGGATGTGGTGCAGTGGGGCAGTAAAGAGGACTTCCAGAAGCCAGAGATGAGGGAGAGAGCCAAAGAAGCCCTTGTGCAGTATGTAAAGGGCTTCGAGGAACGAAACCCGAATTTGAAGCTCATAGGGGCTTATATCCATATGGACGAAGCAAGCCCCCATTTGCACCTCGACTATATCCCAGTAGCCCAGGGATATACAAGAGGGCTTGAGACCAGGAACTCCCTGGACAAAGCAATGAAGCAAATGGGCTACCAACCAGAGAAAGAGAGCCGAAAGAACAATGCCACGAAGCTCTGGAAAGAGAATGAAAGGTCGGTTTTTGGCGAAATCTGTCGAAATATGGGGCTTGAGGTCGAAGCCGAGCGAAAAGCCAGAGGGAGCTTGTCGGTCGAGGAATACAAGGAAGTACGAGACCAGATGATAGGCGAGATTGAGCAGGAGAAAGAAGCCATTGTCGCAGAGGTCGAGCCTTTGCGAGAACTCAAGACCGGCATAGACGAGATAGACACCACCGGCACGAAGTTGCCGTTTGGTGTAGTAGCGATAAAGAAAAAAGACCTTGAAGCGGTCAAGGAACAGGCGAAAGCCTACACCGCAAACCGAGACGAGATAGGAGAGATGCGAGAGCGTTCCGCTGCTGTTTCTCGGAGAGAGCAGCGAGCGGATCAGCGAGAGCAGCTCCTCGACAACAAGGCAAATGAGCTGGCAAGGCAACAGCAACAGCTTCAGCAGATGTACCAAAGACAGCTCAATCTTAATCAGCTCTTGGAGAAGTCAGAGCAAGACGGCAGAGCCAAAGACAAACAGATAGCAGACCTGCAAACAGAGAACGCCTCTCTGAGGGGTCAAATTCGCTCTCTGACGGCTCAAATGGACGAAATCAAGGCAGAGCTATGGGATAAGATAAATAATCTCAGAGACAAGCTCAGAGGGGCTTATGAGAGCCTTACGAATGTGGTTAAGGCGGTAGGTATGCTCAAGTATGACCGAGAGAAAGACCAGAACGGTAACTACACCTATGGCAAGTACGGTATCAGCAATCTGAGCAAGGCTCAAGAGAAGCTGATTGACGGCTTGGCAGAGTACGGAGCGAAGTGGGCGAAAGAGGACGGCTTCCCAGAGATGGCAGAGGAGATGGAAAAGCATGTCGGTATCAGCAAGGGCATAGAGAAAATCGTAGAGCCACCTGCTCCGAAGCGTTCCAAAGGTTGGGAGATGGAGCTTTAAGAAGCGGTTTTCGGATTATACTGGCGGAGACGGCGGAACGGAAAACTGAAAGTTTTTTGTTCCGTCGGCGGAGACGGAATAATCCGAAAAAAAGAGAAGTCAAGGGCTTCGAGGGGTGGAGATTTCCGCAAGGAAATACTACCCCGTACCTTGACTTCTCTTTAGCGTGGTACGCACTCCCGATAGAGCGTCTATTTGTTCCAGAGGTCGCTCTCCGCGTAGGAGCCTGCGGAGCATAAAAAAACCCGCCCTGCCAAGTGTCAAATTGACAAGGCGGGCGGATTTTCGTATAATGGCTTTAGTGGCTCGGACGGCAATCCTAACCACGAATACATGAGGGACAAGCTCACATACTCACCGTAGGATAATTATAGCCATAAATAGGCTTGTTGTCAAGGTTAGCGAGATTGTACCCTCCGAAGAAATCGGAGGATTTTTTTATGGCAAAAAACATCAAGAAGCGAAATTGGGCTTTTGTTCTCTACCCAGAGTCAGCTCCTGCTGATTGGAGAGAACAGCTCCAAAAAACTGGATTGCAATGTGCAATCAGCCCATTGCATGACAAGGACATGAACCCAGACAATACACCAAAGAAGCCACACTATCATGTCATACTGACATATAGTGGACCGACTTCCTACAATGTGGTCAAGGCTCTGACAGACGGCTTTAATCAGCCGATACCGCAAGCTCTGGAACAGGTGCGAGGGTATTACAGATACCTCACGCATAAGGACAATCCAGAGAAAGCTCAGTATGATGAGCGAGAGATTAAGACCATCAACGGCTTTAATATTGCGGACTTTTCGGAGCTGACACGCTCCGAGATCACGCAGATAAAAAAGACCTTGCAGGCACTCATAAGACAGTACGACATAGTGGAGTACGCTCAACTTATGGACTTCTTGCAGGATGAAGAAATGAATGTTGAGTATGAGGTAGCGAGTAACAACACTCTTTTCTTTGACCGCTACATAGGCAGTCGCCGTCACGCTCCGAGAGTACCGAAGTGTGACCCAGAGACTGGCGAAGTGATAGAGAAAAAAGAGAGCTGAAAAGCTCTCTTTTTTTTGCGTTTCCATAGGGGGGTACTACGACACCCCCCTATGGGTGCTTTGTGCTTTGTGACGCTTTTTGGGGTTGTAGGGGCGAAGCCCCTGCCCCTCGGAGAGCCCCGTGTTTTGATACGCAGTGTCAAAACTCATACGGGGTTACTTTTGACAAAAGTAACAAAACTCTGTATAATGGATAGCATTGAAGGGAGGTGTTCTTATGGGTCGAGTATCAATGCCACAAGGTAAAGGTAGCCAGCTCCATAACAGACGAGAATATGAGAAGATAGGTAAGCCTATCCCAGACAACATTGATGTCT
>NZ_JAJFEB020000044.1:0-3839 GCF_020709765.2 Clostridium pacaense | reverse complement strand
ATTAAAGTGTCGTTAATATTTATGGCCTAAAAAGTACGGTTTTACAAGGTTTTTCAGTGCATTTGTGACTTTACTGTGTCTAATAGGGCGGCATATATAGGTATGAAATAGTATGAAATTGGCGGGTCCGGTCAATCCGGTTCCCGCCTTTTCCTTACTTTCCATGTCCATCCTGAATCCGTTTCCACACCTTCTCAAACTCATCTGGCGCCGGTTGCGGCACCTCGCCATCCGGGATGTGGTCCCTCACCCACTCAAACTCCTTGAGCAGTCCTTCTGGTGGTTCTTCTGGCGGCTTGTCTTCCTGTTTCCTTTCCATACCGTGTCCCTCCTTTATAAGGACATTGTACGCCTGTCCAGCGCAAATGGAGCATGGTAAATTATGGTAGTTACCGTCTTTTCTTATATCCATCTCACAATCCCCCCTCGCTACATATTTTAGGCCAAATTAGAGTAAATTTCAATAGGCCAATACAGACTAAATTATAATGCTCTGTATTGGAGGATGATTATGAGATTGGAACGACTACGGGATTTACGGGATGACAAGGATTTGACACAGCAATATGTTGCGGATTACCTGCATATAAACCAACGGACCTATTCCAGGTATGAGAATGACCAACGGATGATACCGTTCCAGATTCTATCTGCGCTTGCTGATTTATATGACACCAGTGTTGATTATCTGATAGGACGGACAGATGTTAAGGATCCGTATCCCAAGAAGAAAAGGTAACATTACGGCGAGGACCGATAATCCCCGCCGCTTTTTATTACTCTCCTAGTCCTGGCCAGCGCAACGCCCCATCCTTATCCGGTGTTAGTGTCACAGGCTCCGTGGCCATCTTACCATCCGGCATCAGGTAATAGTAGTTGCCTCCACCGGCCTGCAGTCCCTGAACCATAGCCCCATCCGCGCCCAGGTAGTACCAGTCACCTTTGTACTGATACCAGGTATCGGTGACCATGTGGCCGGTGCCGTCAAACCAGTACCACTTGCCATCCGTATCAAGGTACCAGGAGTTGCGGACCGGCTCACCGGTATTTCCCAGGTAAAAGCTCCAGGCACCGTCCGCATTCTGCTCCCAGCCGGATTTCCTTGGCTGCTCCGGCTCCTGGATTACATCATCCTGTATGTATCTACGCACACACACCAGCCCCTTACGCCATCCTCCGGACGCCCAGGAATTGTACCGACTCTTACAGTAGGCCACCAGGTCCTTATAGGACGGCCTGCCGGAACCGTGACCACAGATAATGCCGTTGCCGCAGTACATCTCCACATGGCCTATCCTGAGTGGCCTGGAAGCATCCGTACCAGCAAACAGTAGCATGTCCCCCGGCCGGAGCCTGGACGTATCCGGGATGCCTTGGGCTATGTCCGCATCCACGGTGGTCAGCTTTTTGGACTGGTAGATGCCTGCGGTGTTAAGATTTCCGAATCCCATTCCTACCGCCTCATAGGTAAGGCAGATGGAGCTGCTGCAGTCACTGTAGTAATTACCATCCTTATATCGTACATAGCAGTAATCCCTCAGGGACTGGCTGTATATGTTACGGCCTATAATCTCTGCGTACTTATCAATTACGGCCTGTCTCCTTAATAATGCTGTCATATCTTTCCTCCAATCCAAATAAGGCCCAGGGATATCCCCAGGCCTGCCCACATTGTTGCGATATCGCAACTAATCCCGGACAATATTCCCGGATGTATCCACATGCCAGCCAACGGCAATCACAAACTTCCCGGTATCATCGTGATAGTCAATCCCGTGGTCCGGGCCATCATACAGGGATTTAAGGGTGCCATATTCAGGTGTTCCCTTGGCAGCCGCAATCTTTGCCTCCAGGTCAGGGATTTCCGCAACATTAATAGGCTTCCATGGTTCGTTGTTCAATGGATAATTCATAGTCTTTCCCTCTCTTTCATGATTTGGTTGATAGTTCCGCCTTAACCCTGACGGCTGGGAGATGTATGGACCACCTCCCCTCAGGCATCAGTCTTGGTATCCAGTTCCGGTAGTCCGGCTATGGATGTAGCCATGGACAGGATGCCCGCCAGTACGGATGCGGATGCTACCATGGGCCAGTTAACCTCACCCATTACGGCAGCCGTCCCCACTGTTGCTATAAACGTCTGTGCTACCGTCTTGACCGCCCTGCGCCCTGCTGCCCTGAACCATTTCCTTGTGTTCTCACTCATAGATATATCTCCTCTCATTTGATGATGTACTGAGCCATCATTGCGATAAGACCGATTGCCAATGCCGCAGCACCGGCCCCAATCATTTGGTTAAATACAGTCCGTTTCATACTACTCCACCGCTCTCCTGGCTCCGCCTTTAGTTTCTCAATGTCTTCTCCCTGTTTCTTCTGCTCATGGAGCATGTTCCCCATATTGATAGTCAGTTCTTTTACTGACAGGGCAAGGTCCTGTATAGCCTGATTCTGTACTTCCAGGTCATCAATCCGGTGTTTTGCTGACTTTGTCTCATGTTCCAACGCAGTAAGTTTTATGGCGATTTCTTCATCATTCACATGTGGCACCATCCTTCCTATGATATTTGGGGCAACCAGATTATCTTAGGCCTGCGCCGTGTAATGCCTACGTTATAACGTGGCCGCTCCTCACCCCACCATCGGTACCGCAGCCAGTCATCCAGCACAATCCCGGTCAGGGATACCGGCAGCCAGAGCAGGCAGTACTGTGGGCATATCTGCCCCAGGACGTTGCCCGGAAGGCCGCTGTAGTCCCATACCCCCCAACCCAGCCACAGGTTGACGATGCACCCGGTCAGGAACTCCAGCGCCGTCACGATGCAGGCGCCGGTTAGTATCTGCTGCCACAGGGGCATGTCCCAGGGTAATACCTCATTGATTAGTCCCAACGCCACGAAACAGATGCCGCCCAGAAGGAACATCGTCCAATGGCTCCTGCCGCGCCAGGCCATCTCCAGGATTATGTACAACAGCCCTCCTGTAACCAGCAGGGCCGCATACTTGTCAACCTTCCGGTGTGGCATCCGTTCCACCTCCTGCAATTGTAGTAATCTCCACCAAGTAGGCCTTAAGCACATCTGACTGATACTGCTCCGGCACATCGGCGCCGTAGAATATCTCGGCTACCTCATCCGTGGTCTGGCAGCCAGCAATCCACATGTTAAGTGCGTTACAGTACGTGGTGTGATAGGACACATGCCACATGGCCGCCTGGATGATGGCCTGCATGTCTGCCGCGCTGTAATACCTGCAGGGCTGTCCATCGGCATGGTACTCCAGCTGAGTTGCCCCGGCAGTTATCTGGCTCAGCTTACCGAACAGGTTAAGCTGGTCCTCGATGGTCAGAGCATAATGCTCCACGCTGCCATCAGCCAACGCCACGTTGATACCGGCATAGATAAGCCCCTCACACTCCGCTGCCACCTCCCGGCGCTTACCTGCCTGCAGCTCCCCCAAGGTCGGGACATAAGGTTCCGGAGGCTCCCCTGGTCCATCCGGCGTATCAGGTGCCTGATACACGCTGCCATCATTGGACAGATACACCGTCTGTCCATCGTCCCGATACACCGTGTCATACCCGGTTAGGGTTGCTGCCTCCGTGCCATCCTCGGTGTAGATGGTGATGTCTCCCCAGGAGATGGGCACGGGGTCGGCAAACACAATCTGCATGACATTGGGAGACATGGGGCGGATACCCTTAATCTCATACAGCGGCTCATCCTTTCCTATTCTGATTTTTTCCATGTTTTTACCTTCTTTCTGCATTTTTATGTATTATAAAAGGCCCTTGGAGGGCCTGAATTTTCGTTTTTGCTGTGTGTTATACCAATTTAGAT
>NZ_JAJFEB020000043.1:0-3922 GCF_020709765.2 Clostridium pacaense | reverse complement strand
ATAGATGTATTTTATTACAATCAAAAGAATGTTGGAAGTGTGCTTTTCAGCACACCCCAACATTCAGTATAGAACCAGTTTTTCAGCACTTCGGGGTAAAGGATGCAGGCGGCCCCATTAATTCCGGATGTGTTGCTCAGGACATAGAAAGGAGCGGATGCGTCGGGGTCAGGAAGCCCATAATCCACTGGGTTCCCGTCAGAAGGCTGGGAAGCGGATTCCTGTTCCATGGCCAGGGAAAGGTCTTCGATGATCCGTGCCATGCTGGATATGACGGGAGGAAACAGCTTCGGCGTGTTGGCAAGGGCTGTTTCCTTCAGCTCTGCCAGGGAAATGTTCCAGATGTCCAGGTGTATATTGTGGATGGTGGCGGTCATGAGTCCGCTGTCATCCTCATGGAGGCACAGATAAAAGACCAGGGCCAGGTCCATCCAGGGAATATGGGGAATGTCCGTTAAAAGCGCCTGGTTAGAATCTGCATGAATCAGCCTGCAGGCAATATGGGGCCTGATTTCCTCGAAGCATGCAAGCCTGTCATAGTCCACATCAGGCGGCGTCTGGTTGGCCTGGTACAGGGCTATGAGTTCCGACACGATATCCGCCATGGGACGTCCGGCCTGATGCTGGAGATAGCAGGGATTCAGGTAAATGGCGGGTGCCACGTGGCCGCCGTCCTTGGCGATACACAGGCCATCCAGCATCAGGCCGTTGTTCTTGGGAACCCTGCGCAGCGTAAGGTCATATCCCTTTCCTAAAGCATGTTCCATGTGTTCTTTTACTTCATTGAGAAATGTTTCGTATTCCACGAAAATACCCCCTTGGTTTTTTATTTATGATAACTGTTATACAGTTCCATATCATCTGTAACGGGATTGTAAGGGGAGGTCCGGAAAAAAATAGACATGCCGCCTTAGAATACACAAGATAAAAATGAATATGAGAATGGAAAGATAGTATTCAAAAGAATTGCATTCAGCTTAATCCATACAGGGGATTTTGTCAAGAGCGGGGAGGGGGATTTTATGAATTATTTACATTTACCTTCCATAAATGAAATTGACGAAATGACGGGCGGCTGTTATACTCAAACCTGGAGCGGGATGTGGCGGTTCAGATATGTCCCGGAGTCAGATACTTTTTGGGATTGCGGGTAAAATCATGGGAAATGAAGAACATCTGCTGGCCAGGACCGCGTTGCTGGCCGGGGAAATCATGCTTGTAAGCGGTGCTGAGATAGCCAGGATTGAGGATACAATCCATCATATATTGGGCTGCTGTCCTGACAGGAAGGCGCAGACCATGGTGTTCAGCACGGGGATATTTGTGAGTCTGGAGGACAGCGGCGGTGAGGCCATCACCTTAGTGCGCCGGGTGAATGAGCGTTCCACTAACCTGGGAAGGATATATCTTGTCAATGAGGTATCCAGGAAACTCTGCAGTCAGGCCATGACCCCTTTGGCAGCATATGAGGAGCTGGAGGAAATCAGGGCAAGAAGCCAGTATAAAAAATGGCTCAAGGCGCTGAGCTATATGTTCATTGCATTTTTCTTCGGAATGGTGTTAAAGGGCAGCATGGTGGACTGTGTTGCGGCTGCGGTGACAGGCGGCGTGCTGGGATTTGTCGTATACATGGCTTCCAGAATCCGTCTGAATGACTTCTGCACCAATGTGCTGGGAGCCTTCTCACTGGGCACGGCGGCGCTGGCGCTGAACCGGTGGCTGTTCACTGGAAGCAGTACGGATATAGTCATCATCAGCGCGGTCATGCCCCTGGTGCCCGGCGTGATATTCACCACGGCGGTAAGGGATACGCTGAATGGGGATTACTCTTCCGGCGCCGCAAGGATGCTGGAAGCCATTGTGACGGCGCTGGCGGTGGCGGCAGGAGTGGGGGCCAGTATGGCGCTGTTCCATCAGCTGACAGGAGGCGGGACCGTATGGTAGGGGAAATGATGATGTGTGCACAGATGGGAATACAGAACATGGGAGTTCAGGCCGTGGAGGGACAGGCCTTGGGTGTACAGGCCCTGTGTGTACAGGTCATGGGAATACAGGGAGCTGGGATACCGGGAACAGCCATACAGGTGGCCGGAGCATTCATGGCAGTACTCAGTTTTGGTCTGGTACTGGACCTGCCGCAAAAGTATCTGGGGTGGTCCGGGATTACAGGAGGCGTCTGCTGGCTGGTGTACATTCTTGTGAAGGCAGGCAGCGGGTCCCTGGTATTCGGGGCATTCATGTCCGGCCTGGCAGTGGCGCTGATGTCCCATGTCCTGGCCAGGATACTGAGGGCGCCGGTAACCGTAATCCTGATACCCGGCATATTGCCCCTGGTTCCGGGGACGTCCATTTATAACTGGGTATATCATATTATACGCAGCAGCCGGGAGCAGTCCATGTACTATCTTATTGAGACGATACAGATTGCCGGAGCCATTGCCATGGCTGTGTTTCTGATGGATTCCATGTTCAAGATGGTGGGGAACAGGAAGAAAGTGTAAAAAGGACTTGAAGTTTTTGGAGAAATATAGTATCATAATGGAGATGCGTCTGTAGCTCAGTGGATAGAGCAGTGGCCTCCGGAGCCGCGTGCGGAGGTTCGATTCCTCTCAGACGCATTTTTGATTGCGCAGATTATGGGTGTATGGGATTTTCATATCGGATATCATTTCATAAGATTATATAAAATGCCGCAGTGTGCCGGGATTCATTCCTGCATACTGCGGCATTTGGCATATAATGGCTGTCCGTTGTCATGGGCCGGTCCGGTGGGAAGCGGGTACATGCCGTGCCGTTCACCTGTAATGATTCACAGCTGTGCCAGCTGGTTTTTATAGGTCAGGGACGGGGAATCCATGTAGGTCTGGATGCTGCAGAAATAATCCAGGGCCGCCTTGCGGCAGTTCTCAACATGGCTGCGCATCAGGCCGATTGCACGTTCCGTGTCCTTGTCCAGCAGGCAGTTGAGGATATCCAGGTGTTCCAGACGGGCGTCATGAATCTGTACCTGGTTCTGCTTACTGGAAATGATGACACGGGTGTTCTCATCAAATATACGGTGCATCATATCGATGATATAGCGGTTGCCGCAGTGTTCGATGATGAACAGATGCATGGCAGTGTCCAGGCGGAAACCGTTCTGGATATCAGGGGCATCCCCTTCGAATTTGCCGCAGAAGGCCAGCAGCTCCTGGCGGGGAAGATGGGGCGCTGCCAGGCGCACGGCAATCGGCTCAATCTCAATTCTTGTCTGAAAAATCTGAAGCACATCGTTTAAAGATATATCTGTGACGTAAATCCCCTTTTTAGGCATGATCTTCACAAATCCTTCCATCTCCAGACGGCTGATGGCCTCACGCACAGGCGTACGGCTGGCACCCAGGTCAGCTGCCAGCTGTGCTTCGTTCAACAGGGTCCCGGGAGGATAGATACAGTTGACCAGACGCTCCTTTAATATACAATATGTGTGATTTTTTAAGTCCTTATTGGCGGTTTTTGACATAATAAAATCTCCTTGTAGTATACAACTGATTATAATTATAGGCTATTCAGATAAAAAAATCAATAAATAAGTTTAAAAACATACTATAAAATCAATGCTTTTATAAAGTATACAAAATATCTTCAAAAAAGTAATTGGATATATTGCATAAAAATAAAAGTCAAATTGTGTAGAAAGTGTATATTGAAAATGAAAAACGCATGTTGTATACTACAGACATGACTAATAAATGCAACGAGGTGGGAACGGAAAGAAAAACAACACCGCGTGGCAGGGCAACATTGCAAGGCAGGGCAACACCGCTGGACAAAGCAACATCATTAAGGCAAAGCAACATCATTAAGACAAAGCAACATCATTAAGGCAAAGCAACATCATTAAGACAAAGCAACATCATTAAGGCAAAGCAACATCATTAAG
>NZ_JAJFEB020000042.1:0-5241 GCF_020709765.2 Clostridium pacaense | reverse complement strand
TTAGCTTGGCTAGTTATCTTTAACCTTCATTACTTGGTTTTGTTCTGAATTTTCTCAAATCCAAAGGCCCAAACCAGACCTTCTGTTTTTAGAATTTTCAGGGTTTTACATACTGTTCAATCTTCAATTATCAAGGTTCTTGGTCTGTTGTCTGTCTCAGCAGCAACTTTGATAGTATATCATAAGCATTTGCTTTTGTCAACAACTTTTTTAACTTTTTTTCTTTGCTGTGTTCCTGCGTTGTGGCTCTCACCGCAGCGCAAGAGATATCTTACCAGATGCTTCGACAATTGTCAACATTTTTCTGCAAACTTTTTTAATTACTTTTCCTGTGCCTCCTTTAGCCTGTAAATATCCTTGAAAACGGACCATTTAAACAAAGGATGTTTTTCCCATTTCTGCATTTCCAAGTCCCTGCACAGGAGACAAAACACTTCGTCCCAGGTCATCTCCGGCCGCCAGGAATCTGCATACTGCCGGGTTATATTACAGATGCGCTCCATTTGGGATATTGCCAAATCAATGGTGTGCAGTCCTTGTTCCTTGTCATACACTTTATCCCAGGCAGGACAATACAGCCGCACCTCTCCTTGGCTTCCCAGACGTTTCAGTGTATGAATGCTGCTTTCAGAGTTCTCGTAAATCGGTACGTCATCTGCTGACGGGATTGCATCGCCTGTAAACAGCATCTGTTCCTGGCGGTAATAAAAAGAAAGTGATTCCCTGGAGTGTCCGGAAGAATTGATTATTTCCAAATCTATCCCAGGTTCCAGACAGATACTGTCCTTATCTTTTATTATCCGGTCCAACATGACCGGACCTTCAACCAGCTCATGGAAATTAGGTATCGGACGCTCCTTATACTGAAGCTCTGTATCTTCAATCCAGTCACGTTCCCCCTGACATCCATATACACAGCAGGCATACTCTTTTTTTATGGACTTTGCAGCGCCAATATGGTCGGGATGGGAATGTGTCAGGATGACTGCATTGATAGTTTGTCTTGGATTTCCAATTTTATGTATATATTCCCCAATTTTTTTCTGACACCCTTTGACGCCGGAGTCAATCAGGTAATACCCCTGTTTTCCTACAATGATATACACATAAACATACCGTTTAACCTGCGGTGTCACATCGAATTCAACTTTTAACTGATGTACTGTATCACATATTTTCATATCGTTCCTCCTCACCAAATGGATATAATCGGGCATAGCTGCCTCAAGTCATCAGATTCCTGGGACAATTACTGCCTGGCTGTTGACCGAAGAAGTACGCTTTCCCATAATCTGTTTATAGTCCTCTGAGTCAAAGCATGCATTCAGGCTGCTTCTATCAGGAAAACGTATGACAATCACGCGTTCCGGCCTCCACTGGCAGCCAATGGCCTCAACTGCTTCGCTCCGCACAATATATCTGCCCCCATATCCTTCTACAATCGGTTTGACCATCCTGATGTATTCATCATATTCCCCCCGCCCTTTTTCTTTATCCAGATAAGTGCTTACAATAAAATATATCCCCATATGTCCTCCTCCGATGCAAGTAAATGCTTGCATTCAAATCAAAAATATATGGCACGGCATGTGCCATATCCCCATACGTCCTCCAACCAGACATCCCCCTCCCATCATGGGAATCAGCCGTTAATCCCTTTTACAAATGCAGATACCATCCCGGTGATATATGCTTCTTCCGACATTGCCGTCAGCCTTTCCCCAAAGGAAGCTTTAAAAAAGACGAACCCGAAATTCAATGATAAAAACATCATGGCCAGGGTTTCTGCATGATCCTGCTTCAGGACTCCCTTTTTATGCATTTCCCCAAAGTAATTGACCAGACCGTTCTTAAATGTCTGCGGAACAGCCATGATCCCATCAGAAGCAGCATCTGCCAGTTCGGGTGTGCGAAGCCCAATGGACAGCTTCACAAAATGCTCCGTTACCTTTTTCATGTATATGCGTGAAAACCGGTTTAAATCTTCCTCTAAATCCCCTGTCCATGTATTAAAATCTTCCGGTCTAAGGTCCGGATGCCACCGGCTCTGCTTCATGGCCTGAAGCACGATTTCCTTTTTCTCCCCAAACTTGCGGAAAATAGTACATTCATTAACCCCTGCACGTCTGGCAATATCCTTTGTGGTGGCTGCCGTGTATCCGATTTCCATCATCAGCTCCATGGCTGCGTCAATTATCTTCTGACTGGTCTGATCCATTTTTAATGCCATCCTCATTTGCAAGTATTTACTTGCATTTTATTCCTCAATCATCTTTCTGTCAAGTATTTTCTATGATATACTTTCCATGAGGTGAATGTATATGAAAATGCGTGACGAGTATACCTGCCCTTTGGAACTGACCCACGATGCCATCAAAGGGAAATGGAAGCCCATTATCCTGTGGCAGCTGAGTAAGGCACCCCAATCCCTTTCAGGGATCAGGCATTCAATTGCAGGTATATCACAGAAAATGCTGATCCAGCATCTGAATGAATTAATCCAATATGGATTTGTGGCCAAGACCACCTTTGAAGGTTATCCCCTGCAGGTGGAATATGACCTGACGGACAGAGGCAGGAAAATATTCGATGCCATCACAATCATGCAGACAGTCGGCATTGAGATGATGATAGAAGACCATAAGGAAGAACTGCTCAGGACCAAAGGACTTTTATGACCAGTCCGTATAGTTACTAAAAAGTGCCTACTTCCCTTATTTGCTGCAAACCCTTAAGATTGTAGTTAAAAGGAGGATGATACACATATGAGAGATGTCCAGAAAACCATTGGAAATTTAATCGACAGACAGAGTACTGCATTTATAGGTTCTGTTTCCCAGGACGGGTTCCCTAATGTAAAGGCGATGCTCGCCCCAAGGAAACGGATTGGACTGAAGACCATTTATTTCACCAGCAACACATCATCCATGCGGGCCGCACAATACAGGGAGAATCCCAAGGCCTGTGTATATTTCTGTGACCGGCGTTTTTTCCGCGGGGTAATGCTGACTGGTACCATGGAGGTTTTGGAGGACAGTGAAAGCAAGGAAATGATCTGGCAGGAAGGGGATACCATGTATTATCCCCTGGGGGTAACAGACCCTGACTACTGTGTCCTGCGGTTCACGGCTGAGTCCGGCAGATACTACAGTAATTTCAAATCAGAAAATTTTGAAATAGAACCATAGGAACAGACATACGGTACACAGGCCTTCTTACAGGAATCTGTGTACCGTATTATATTATAACAATATTACATCTACTGCCTCCCCGGCTTTCATTCCTCTGTTACCGGCAGGAATATCCACAAGGCAGTTACACTGGGACAGACTTACAAGCATGCCCGATGAATGACGTCCCTCAGGAAGCCAGACCTTTCCATTATCCATACGTCCCCTGATAAACCTTCTTGTGGATGATGGTTTTGGAAATGCAGTTTCAAGGATTCCCTGAATCCGGCCGGGCCTCCAACCGAGCCTTCCACGCATTACCTCCAGAACCGGCCTTACCAGAACCTCAAAGGTCGCTGCGGCTGCAAACGGATTGCCGGACAGACAGAATACAGGCTTATTACCAATCAGCATCACCATGATGGGGGAGCCTGGTTTTGCATCAATTCCATGAAACAGCACCTCAGCGCCTAGATGTTCAGCCACAAGGGGCATGCAATCCCTGACCCCCACTGATACACCTCCACTGGTAATCAGGGCATCACATTGGCCTAATGACTCCATAACCGCATCAGCCAGCCTTTCTGTGTCATCACCAAAGCTGTCCATCCTGACTGCTTCCATTCCCAATTCCATGACCCTGGCAGAGAGAAGCGGACCATTGCTGTCATATATCTTTCCCGGCATAAGGGCACATCCCACCAGCATCAATTCATCGCCAGTTGCCATGACTCCGATTCTTGGCACTGAATATACCTGTACATCCTCAATCCCCTGGCTGGCCATTATCCCCACATGCATGTGGCGTATCTGGGTGCCTTTTTCAAACAGCAATACCCCTTTTTCCACATCCTCGCCCTGAAAGCAGTAATTCCCATAAGCTTTAACCGGCTGGTAAATCTCCACCACCTGGTCCCCTTCGTCCGTCTGTTCCTGCATGATGATGCCATCGGCCCCTTCCGGTATGGGAGCGCCTGTCATAATCCTGACGGCCTCTTTAGGCCCCACTTCCTTCTGGGGACACATTCCCGCACAAACCCGTTCAATTACATTCAGCTTCACAGGATTTTCCCTGGATGCCCCCTGTACATCCACGCTTCTGACCGCATAACCGTCCAGTGGCGATCTTGGAAATGGAGGCTGGTTCATAATGGAATATATATCCTGGGCGCATATGCGTCCAAGTGAATCAACTGATTTTATCATTTCAGTATTGACATTTATCTCAATCTGCCCCAATCGTTTCTGTGCCTCTTCCACCGTTATTGCGTTTCTTTTGTTCATTTCCATGCCTTCCCTTGTATTTGTTGATATATTCTCTACTTAGTATAATGGAACCCTGAATCCCTGTCAACCATTGTATTTTATTAAATATAATGGTATCATATTTTATATGAAATAAAACCATTTAAGGAGTGTTCCATGAATTCAGAATCAGTAACAGACCACGGCAGCCTTAGTTCCAGCAGCAATCCCATAAGTCCGGCCCATTACCTTCTTAAACTTCAGGTCTATAACACATCCCCTCATTTTGGGAAAGGAGTCATCTCCCTGATGCTGTTAATCCAACAAGGGCATTCCATCCGCTCTGCCAGCCAGGTGATGAATATGGCTTACAGTAAGGCATGGCATCTGATCCGTTCAGCCGAAGAAGATTTGGGATTCGCCCTCATCATCAAGAAAAAGGGAGGTTCCACCCGTGCCGGTTCGGTCCTGACCCCGGAAGGTCAATGCCTGTTAACACAATTCCAAAAATTTGAATCTTCTGTCCACAAATGTGTGGACCAGCTGTTCCTGGAATATTTCCCATCCGCCCCTGTTCCAGAGGATGATTAAATATAGCTGCCTGCCAAAAAGTGTAGACACCCAAAAAGCAACGTGCGGCGGGACTTGAACCATACCGTCATTTCCCCATCTGGAAAGAATGAGGGGTGTCTACAACTGTCTACAGTATCCTGGAGAACGCAAAAGGCTGAAATCCCTTATAAATCAAAGGATTCCAGCCAATAAAAAAAGCGCGAGACGGGATTCGAACCCGCGACCCTCGCCTTGGCAAGGCGATACTCCACCA
>NZ_JAJFEB020000041.1:0-6195 GCF_020709765.2 Clostridium pacaense | reverse complement strand
TGAGAGAGATGGCGAAAGAGCTACCGATAAGTGGGCTAAATCCGGTAATAACTGGTATTATCTGGATGACAGCGGTGAGATGGCTATCGATCAGCTGATTGAGTACAATGATGATTACTACTATGTGGACATTAACGGTGTTATGACCTCCAATCAGTGGGTAGCAATTGACAATGAGGATGCCGGGAATGACAATGAGCCAGATCAGTGGTGGTATTATTTCCAGGCAAACGGTAAGGCATTAAAGGGTCCAGATAGCGGCAAGATTTCCTTAAAGACCATTAATGGTAAGAAGTATGCATTTAACGACGAAGGCCAGATGTTGTATGGCTGGATTAAAGTAGATGACCAGAGCATTTACAATGATGATGACGATGCATGGCAGGAAGCAGAGTACTACTTTGGCGACCAGAATGACGGTGCTATGACCACTGGCTGGCTAATGGTTGACATTACAGATGAAAATGCGGAAAGTCAGGACTGGATTGCTCCGGTATTTACAGATGATGAAGATCAGACCCGTTACTTCTATTTCAAGAGTAACGGTAAGAAGGTTAAGGCTTCCTCTTCTGATGAGATAAAAGAGCAGAGCATCAATGGTAAGAAGTATGGTTTTGACCAGTATGGCCGTATGGTTGCAGAGTGGTCTTATGACCAGACTGAAAGAGCTTCTGGATCGAGCCAGACCGCTGAAGGTTCTTTAGGCGATACCGCATCAGATAATAACGCAAGGGTAGGCCAGACACGCAATTGGAAATATTTCCAGAGCGTAGAGGATGGCCGTAAGCTTACCAAGGATTGGTTCAGGGTAGTTGCAGCTGAGAACCTGGATGGAAGCAAGTATGATGATGATGCAGATGAATGGTACTATGTAGATGGTAGCGGTAATCTGTACGCAAACCAGATTAAGACCATTAAGGGCAAAAAGTATGCCTTTGGTGAGACCGGCATCTGCTTAACCGGCCTGCAGTTTATTCAGACAGGTGTTGCTGGTAATACCGGCTCCACATCTGATTTCGGCGATATTATGGCTGATGATGATTCTAACTACAACTATGATGATGAGGATTCCTTTAACGCACATGCATCACAATTATATGCCCAGGGTTATTCCTGCTATTATTTCGGTGATGACGGTGCGATGAGGACAGGAAAAACCACAGTAAATATTGATGGTGACAACTTCAGCTTCTACTTTGGCAAATCAGGTTCCTCCAAGGGTACTGGTAAAGTTGGTGAAGAAGACAAGAAGTATTACAATTCCGGAAAACTGATGTCTGCAGGCGGGGATGAAAAGTTCCAGGTAGTTTATCCTGAAATCAGTGGTGGAAAAGTGATTGGATACAAGAAATATACAGATGCTGCTGCATTCTCCAGTGATATAGACAGTGTTGTAACTGGTGTTACTGTCCTTAATAGGGGCGACCTTGACTCCACATTCCTTAATGCTGATGGAAGCTATAAGTCAAAAGCAACCCTGACCGATGGTACTGTCTCTGTTACCAATGTATCATTGAACGACTTAGGCTTAAGCGCCAGCAAGTTAAAAGATGATAAGATTGACGATTTGAACATCTACGTTTACACGAATGCTGCAGGCGAACATTCCCTTGGAGTTCCAACCCTTAAGAATGACGGTGCTGCCGTAGTCAACACAAGCGGTAAGATTAGCGAAAATAACTCTAAGAATAAAGATGGCAATGATGTAACTTATAAGCTTTACAAAGATAAGATTGCAGCTACCTTTGCAGAGGACTAATCTGATAACTGAATAGTTATCCGGTAATGGATGGGGGATATTTCTTTTGTGACAATAAATGTTGCAGGGGAATATCCCCTATTTTTGTAACAGCAATCCATGAGGTGTAGAAAATAAAATACGGAGGTAATATTTATGTGGAAAAAACGTATTTCGGCCATAGGGCTTGCCGTTTCCCTTGCACTAGGAGCTGCAGCGGTTTCTTATGCCGATACAACAGCAGGCATTACCATGGAAAATTGTGGCGCTTACCTATTCGGATGGCGACCTGTAGATTATGGGGAAGGACATTATTTTGCAATCCTGTCAGGCGGAAGTGCCATACAGGAATCAGATTCAATTCTTAACAGAGGGTATGATTATGCCTTTACATTTGATAACTCCATTCCTAAGCCCTGGGGGCAGGTCCCGTCTCTGGTAAACATAAACGGAATCTGGGGAATCCCTGAAAACTGGCCCCTGCTTCCCGAAGGCAGCCAGCCATATACGCGAATGACACTTACAACGAATAATAAAAAGATGACAACAAAAGAACGGTATGTGGATATTGTGCATCTTCCCAGCAACATATCGGCTTCAGACCTTCCTCCGGAAGTCCGCAAATATTTGATTAATGTGGATGGTTCTGATGCCGGGGCCTATGAAGGAACAACTACCTCTGGCTGGGAAAAGGATGGAAATGGCCAATCCCGCTATCAAAAATCTGATGGTACTTATGTAGCTAATAGCTGGCTTACCATAGATGAAAAATCCTATTATATGGATTCCAACGGCGTGATGCTTACCGATACCATTACACCGGATGGGTTTTACGTAAATGTGAAAGGAGAAAAGACCAAATACATACCCGGATGGGAACAGGATGAAAAGGGCTGGCGCTATGTTAAAAAGGATGGTTCCGATGCATCTGCCGCCTGGGTACAGAACACGGATGGACGGTGGTATTATTTTAACATGGCAGGCTATATGGTTACAGATACCACTACTCCTGATGGATTCCATGTGGACGCCAATGGAGTCTGGGATGGCCAGCTATCCTCTAATGCAGCTGTCAATCAGCAGAAGTTAGGCCCTGGCGCGGATTCCAACGCATCACCGGAAGGCTGGGAGGTATCTGGGAATGCCTGGAAATATAGGCAGGATGATGGAAACTATGTTACCAATGCCTGGGTGCAGGATACAGATGGAAAGTGGTATTATTTTAATGAAGCGTCTGAGATGGTAACCGGGCAGACTACACCAGATGGATATGAAGTTGGTGATGATGGTGTTTGGAAACAGTAAAGGCAATGTTCTATTATGGTAAGATAAAAAGACACATCGCAGAAAGTAGTAATACGGGACTAATCTTGTCGTATTGGAGATAAATCTTGATGATGATCCTGTTCTTTTATGATATGAATATCTGCAACATAGAGACAGATAACAGATGAAATAGACACTCGCAGAATGAAGGGCGTTTAGATATCTGAAATCACTTAAACTGCCCTTTTTTACAAGGTCTAAATAACATACAAAGAGATTCCTGTATAATGCAGGTAAGGGCAGAGTCCTAAAAATCGGCTCTGCCCTTTAATTCTATCTGCTAATCCTGTATTCTTTGCCCGTATAATAGAAAATTATCAACACTAGTATTAGGATTCTTCCTGTTGGCTATTCTGTATAGCTCCTGGTCCTAAGCTTTCAGTATCAACAGTAATAGTTGTAGGCTGTCCATCCCATACACCATTTACATCAACATAATATCCATCAGGAGTCTGTTTATCTGTCACCATATATCCACCTATGTCAAAGTAATACCAGTTGCCATCCGCACCCTGAACCCAGGTTGATGCAGCATAATAGCCATTTTTAAGAACATATTTCCATCCCCGGTCATTCTGTACCCATCCGGGCATATAATTTGTCTTTTCTCCTTTTGCATTTACATATATTCCATCAGGTGTAATGGTATCCGCCAGCATAAAACCATTTTCATCCATATAGTAGTTTTCATCATCTACATTTAACCAGCCGTTGGTGACTAGCCCACCATCCGGTTTTCTATATATCCATTTACCATCCTGCTTATCCCAGCCATTTGTGACCGTACCTGAATAGGCTCCGGCATCTGATCCATCCACGTTTATTAAATATTTCCTGACTTCTGCCGGAAGAGTGGACGAGTCCACGCCACCTGGAAGTCTTACAACATCTATATAGCGTTCATTGGTTGGAAGTTTCTTGTTATTTGTTACCAAGGTAATCCGTAATGTAGGCTGGGTACCTTCCGGAAGATTAGCCCAATTTTCCGGAATGCCCCATTGCCCATTTACATTTACTAAATCAGGCACCTGTCCCCACGGTCTTGGAATTGACGGGTTAAAGGTATAAGGATAATCATAACCTCTATTTAATATAACGTCACTCTCATTAAGAGTATCCCCACCTACTAAAATAGCAAAATATTTACCATTCTCATAGCCTACCGGACGCCATTCAAATAAATAGGCACCACAATTTTCCATGACAACTGCATTAGAAGCTGCTGTATCTGCTAATGCGGTATGGGTAAAAGCAGGTGCTAGCGAGAGAGTACACGCTAATAGAATGGCTTTTAATCGTAATCTTTTCATTTTAAAATACCTCCATATTGAATGTGCAACGAGACTAAAAATATCTAAGAAGCGAAATTTTACAAAAAAGAAAGCGTTGCAACTAATATAATAGTATCAGTCACAACGCTTCCCCCTAAATTTCAGCTACTCCATCTATTAAACTATTTCAATTAGTCCTCAACATAGATACCAGCAACACTACCGTCTTTCTTGCTAACGGTATAGTAATAATCATTACCATCTTTGTTTCTGGACTTGCTATCCACTACCTTGCCAGATGTACCTACAAGGAAATAATCCTTTGTGCTAAGTGCAGTCTTTGGAATGTAAACTTCCTTCAGATCGGCAAGCTTCTTATTAATGTTAGCAGCATTCAGGATTGTCTTAGAGTCAGCTGCAGGCATACTCTCTAACTCAGCCTTATCATAGTAGTCAACCCCATTATCCCTCAAATCAGCTAAGAAAGCATCTACATCGTCCAGTTTATCGTAAGCAGTAATGCCGGTACCATCATTTAATGTCTCTTCAAGATCGGAGTTCTTCGCATAAGTATTGACTTTTACAACCTGATACTTATCATCAGAACCAGCCTTGATAAGTTTACCAGACTGATAGTACTTATCATCCTTCTCACCTGTCAGACCGGCGCCCTTGTTTCCACCAGACTTCTCAAAGTAGAAGTTATACTTATCGCCATCAATCTCAACTGTATTCTTGTTGGTTCTCATGGCACCGTCATCACCATTACCGAAGTAATAGCAGTAGTATCCAGCTGCCTCGAACATTGGTGCATGTAAATCAAAGTCATCTTCATTATCGAAGTTGAATGTATCATGGTCATCAGCAATTACATCTAAGCTGGTGCCTTCGTCCTTAATGAACTTCAGACCATCTATCATACGGCCATCATTACGGAACGCATACTTCTTGCCTTTGATTGTCTTGAATTCGCCGGCATACAGATGACCGCTTCCATCTGCGTAGTACCAGGAATCCTCATCGTCATTGTACTTGTCTTCATTCAGAAGTTCGGCACTGACAACCTTGAACCAGCCCTTGCTTACCCTAGCACCATCTTCAACACTATTATAGTATCTCCATGCCTGGCTGTACTTAGCCTGCTCCTCAGCGGTAGATGTGCTTGCTGAAGAAGATGTAGATGGCTTCTTATCAGCATCCACAGACCACTCAGCTACCATTGCACCGTACTGATCAAATGCATACTTCTTACCATTGATGGTCTTATCCTTGGTCTCATCAGCATTCTCAGAGTAAATCTTCTTACCATTAGACTTGAAGTAGAACCAACGGCTCTGATCCTCATCATCAGTAAATACTGGTGCAATCTCTTTATAAGCATCATCGGTTGCTTCATCATATGTGATATCCATCTGCAGCCAGCCAACAGTCATTGCACCATCGTCTTCGCCGCCAAAGTAGTAGATACCTTCCTTGAAGCCATCACCGTCTGTGTTGTCAACGCGCTCTGCATTGTCTTCAGCTACCCAGCCATACAGCATACGGCCTTCATCGTCAAATGCATATTTCTTGCCGTTTACAGTCTTCAGGGAAACCTTATCATTGGTTCCATTGGTTAATGCTTTACCATTAGCCTGGAAATAATACCAGTAGTGGTCTGGCTCATCGTCCTCACCAGCATCCTCGTTGTCAATCGCTACCCACTGATTGGAAGCCATCACACCGTTGATGTCTACATAGTAATAATTATCGCCATCCTCAATCAGGGTATCGATAGCCATCTCGCCATCGCTGTCCAGATAATACCAGTTATTACCGGACTTTTTCCACTGCTCGGTTGCTCTCTCGCCATCTCTGTTG
>NZ_JAJFEB020000040.1:0-7304 GCF_020709765.2 Clostridium pacaense | reverse complement strand
CAGAGTAACTGATAAGTGGGCTAAGTCCGGTAATAACTGGTATTACTTAGACAGCGATGGCGAGATGGCTATCGATACCCTGATTGAGGATGGCGACAACTACTACTATGTAGATATCAATGGTGTTATGGCTTCTAATCAGTGGGTAGCAATTGAGAATGAGGATGCTGGCGATGACAATGAGCCAGAGCATTACTGGTACTATTTCCAGGCTAATGGTAAAGCATTAACCAATGGAAACAATAGTAATATCGCCCTGAAGACAATAAACGGCAAAAAGTATGCATTTGATGAAGATGGAAAAATGCTTTACGGCTGGGTATCCAAAGACAATGCTGAGCGTGTAGATGATTCAGATGGTGATGGATTTAAGGAAGGTGATTATTACTTCGGTAGCGAAGACGATGGTGCTATGACTGTTGGCTGGTTACAGATGGATATCACATATGATGAAGCAACCGAAGACTACGAATTCGCTCCAGTATTTAATGATGATGAGGATCAGAGCCGTTGGTTCTACTTCCAGTCTAATGGTAAGAAAGTTAAAGCTGATGGTACCAGAGAGGCTAAAGAGAAAACTATCAACGGTAAGAAATATGCGTTTGACCAGTATGGTGCCATGACTGCTGAATGGTCTCTGGATAGAGAAGATGCTGATAAACTGGCTACCGCCGATCAGGCTCATAGTGATAATTCTAGAGCAACCGGAAACAGTGTATCTGCTAAGTATGCTCAGCAGTGGAGATACTTCAACAGCGTTGAAGACGGCTCTAGAGTAAGCAAAGGCTGGTTTAAGGTAGTAGCAGCTGAATGGCTGAATAATGATAAGTTTGATGATGATGAGGATTCCTGGTACTATGCAGATGGAAGTGGTAATCTGTATGCTGGTGAGTTCAAGACCATCAAAGGTAAGAAGTATGCATTCCGTGATGACGGTCGTATGGTTGATGGATTGAAGTTCATCAAAGATGGTAAGGGGACCCTGAGTGTAAGGGCAGACGATGATGATACCCTTCCATTTGACACTGAGGATGACTTCAATGATAGTGCTCTGAAATATGAGGCAGATGGCTATAGTTGCTACTACTTCGGTGATGGTGATGATGGCTCTATGAAGACTAACAAGACTAGCATTGATATTGATGGTGACAGATATAACTTCTATTTTGAGAAGTCTGGTTCCAAGAAGGGTGCTGGTTTAACCGGTGAGAAGGATGACAAGTATTATCAGTCTGGTAAACTGCTTGCAGCTGGCAAGGACGAGAAGTATCAGGTAGTTCAGAAAGTTGAAGTAAAGGATGAGAATGATAATACAAAGGTAGTAGAAAAAGGCTATAAGAAGTTGGCTGATGTTGACGAAGTCAAGGATGCTATGAAGGACAAAATTGAAGATTTAACAGCTAAGACACCTGCTGAAAAGGAAGCTGCCCTGAAGAAAGTAGATGTAAACAAGAAGGGCGAGGACATCAAGGATTTGTATATTATCAACGATTCCAAGGGTCTGTCTGCTAATGAATTCTTCTTGGTAAATACATCTGGTAAAGTAATCGACAGCAAGACAAAGAGCAAAGATGGAAACGACTTTGTATTCGTAACCAAAAAGGGCGGAGAAATTCTTGCTATCTACAGTGAGGACTAATTATTAGTTAATACAGTAGAGATTAAAATTTAAGGGGGAAGCGTTGTGACTGATTAAATATCAAGTTAAGTCACAACGCTTCTTTTTGTGGAATAATAAAATATTAGGAGGCTTAATTTATGACGGGCAAAAAGCTTAAGTCATTGGTTCTGGCAGCATTTCTTTCTTTAACCGCAGCAATCACGACAATTGCAGAGACCCCCTCCACTACGATGGAAAGCAGCGGAGCATATCTGTTTGAGTGGCGTCCTGTAGATTTTGGTGATGGTCAATCCTTTGCCATCCTTGTAGGTGGAAATATGCTTAGTGAGAGCAATGTCATTCTGAACAGAGGATATGATTATGGATATACATTTAATCCTTCATTATACTCCAGACCATGGGGACAGGTTCCCGATCTTGTTAATATTGACGGAATTTGGGGAATACCGGAAAACTGGTCAATACTTCCAGAAGGTAGTCAGCCAACTACCTGCATTACACTACTAACAAATAATAAGAATTTATCCACTAATGAACGTCATGTACATGTAGTTCATCTTCCAGGGAATGTAAAGGCTGCAGATTTACCGCCAGAAGTGAGGAAATACCTTATAAATGTAGATGGTTCCGATGCTGGTGCATATGATGGGACCACTACCTCCGGATGGGTAAAAGAGGATAATCAGTGGAAGTATAGAAAACATGACGGGACTTTCGTGGCTGGAGGATGGCTCAGGGTCGATGAAAAATCTTATTATATGAATTCTGATGGGATTATGTTGTCAGACACCCTTACTCCTGATGGAGTCTATGTAAATGCAAAAGGCGAAAAGACGAATTATATTCCGGGCTGGGTTCAGGATGAAAAAGGCTGGCGGTATATTCAGAAAAATGGTTATTATGCTGGTGCTACCTGGATTCAGGGAGCTGATGGAAATTGGTATTATATAAACATTGGAACATATATGGAAACGAATGATACAACGCCGGATGGATATTACGTAGATGCTAGTGGTGTGTGGGATGGTCAACCAAGTATTATTTCTAGCAATGTAAATCTTGGACCAGGAATGAAATCCTCGGCTGGTTGGGAAGCTGTTGATAATGGTTGGAAATACATGCAGGAAGATGGCACTTACGTGACCAATGGATGGAAACAGGACAATGAAAAATGGTATTATTTTGATGAAAATTCTCTGATGGTAACGAGTCAGGAAAACCCCGATGGCTATTATGTTAATTCCGAAGGCGTCTGGGAACAGTAGCTTTGTATGTGAATGAAAGTTTTAGACTGTTACGAAATTTGTGAAATTAAAATTGGTGTAAGATATAATTGGGAGTATCCCAAAGATTGTGTAAACCTCTAAACTGATGTAAGATAAAAGTACTCAGTTTGGAGGTTTATTTTATGGCAAGGAAAAAAGATTCACCACAGAAAGCGGCACTTAGGGAAATGATGAACACGTACCTGAAAGATAACAATGTAAAGGTCAAGGATGGTACGGATGTGAATTCTATCATGCGGGATATGATGTCTGTTATCTTGGAAGTGCCCTCGATGAAGAGATGAATGAGGAACTGGGTTACTCCAGGTATGACTATCGGAACAAAGAAACGGACAACAGCCGGAATGGCCATTCCCAGAAAACGATGCATACCAGCTATGGCGATATGGAACTGGATATCCCGCGTGATCGCAAAGGGGAGTCCGAGCCGCAGGTAATCAAAAAATACCAGAACACGGTCACCCAGGACATGGAGGAAAAAATCATCTCCATGTACGCAAAAGGCATGACTACCGCCGATATCGAAAGTCATATGCGGGAGCTGTACGATATTGAGATTTCTGACAGTACCATCAGCCGGATTACGGGCAAAATCCTGCCTATTGTAAAGGAATGGCAGGAAAGACCTTTGGAGGACATTTACGCAGTTGTTTTTATGGATGCCATCCACTACCATGTGAGGCAGGAATGCCGTATTATAAAACGCGCTGTCTATATCGCCATCGGGATTGACATGAATGGCAGGAAAGATGTGCTTGGCATGTATGTAGGTCAGAACGAGAGTGCAAAGTTCTGGCTGTCCATTCTCAACGGGCTGAAAAACAGGGGTGTAGAGGACATCCTCATTGCTTGTGTCGATGGCCTCAGCGGATTCCCACAGGCCATTGAAGCGGTATTTCCGGAAACGGAAGTTCAGCAGTGTATCATTCATCAAATCCGGAATACCACGCGTTTTGTGTCTTACAAGGAAATCAAGCCTCTGATGGCAGATTCAAAACGCGTTTATGCTGCTGCGACAGAAGGAATAGCCCTTACTGAACTGGAAAGCTTTGAAGAGAAATGGAGTGCAGAATATCCCAAGATTGTAAATTCCTGGAAAGATAACTGGGCAAATCTGGCAACTTATTTTAAATATCCGGAGGCTGTCCATCGCTTGATTTATACAACCAATGCCATCGAGGTCTTTAACCGGCAGTTGTGGAAAGTCACGAAATCAAAGACAATCTTTCCATCCGATGACAGCCTGCTCAAAATGCTGTATCTGGCCATGATGGACATCACAAAAAAATGGACTGGGCACCGCCAGGACTGGGGTCAGATTCATTCACAGCTGGAGATTTTCTTTGAGGAACGTCTGGCTGGATACTAAATGGAAGCAGGGGAATGAGGCTGCATAGTCAGCTTGTCTTGACATGCCCGGAATCTGTATTATAATACAAGCAAAGGGCAAAGCCTGAAAAATGGCTTGCCCTTCAGTAACTAATGACATATCTTACAATCAGTTTTCCTTGTTTACACAAAACTTGAAACTCTCTCGTGGTGTACTGAAAAGCACACTTCCAACATTCTTTTTGTTATATAGGTTCTTTGTCAATAATCATAAACAGGTTTATAAAATATACCGTCATAACTTTTTTGTTAAAGAATTTTATGCCAGATTATCTAGTGGACTGATGTTCCTTGCCTTTTAATGTCGTTTACAATAACTAAAAATTTGTGCTAACCGACTAAAGATAAATCAGCTTTTATTTGTCAAAAGCTGGTCCTAAGCTTTTGCTATTATCAATTAGGGAAGGTTGCCCATCCCAACATCCGCTTCCATCTACATAAAAACCATCTGGCGTAGTTGTATCTGTAAGCATATAGGTCCCTATATTAAAGTAATACCATTTTCCATCCGTATCTTGTATCCAGGTATTTGCAGCATAACCGCCGCTCTTTAAAACATATTGCCAACCTTTCTCATTCTGCTTCCACCCTGGAATGTAATTGGTTTTTTCTCCTTTTATATTAACGTATATTCCATCAGGAGTAACTGTGTCTGTAAGCATAATACCCTCCTGGTTCATATAATAGGAATGTTCATCTACTTTTAGCCAGCTATTACTGACGAATGTCCCATCGGGCTTGCGGTAACGATATGTTCCATCCTCATTTTTTGTCCAACCGTTACTTACCGAGGTATTATTAGCTCCTGCATCAGAACCATCTACGTTAATTAGGTATTTCCGCACAGCATCGGGAATTTCTGCTTTTGATATATTGCTTGGCAATTTTACTACATCAATATAACGTTCCTTAAAAGAAAAATTTCGGTTGTTAGTTGTAAGTACAATCTGAAGCGTTGGATAACTGCCTTCTGGCATAGAGGACCAGTTTTCAGGAATACCCCACTTACCATCCACGTAAGCTAAATCTGGTACAGTTCCCCATGGCTTGGGCCGGGTATAGTCAAATGTATATGCGTAATCATAACCTCGATTGAGGACGACGTCACTTTCTTTAATAGTGTCTCCTCCCGATATAATAGCAAAATACCGACCATTACCGCAATCAACCGGACGCCATGTAAATAAATATGCCCCACAGTTTTCCATTGTAATTCCTTGGGCCGTATCTGCCCATGAGGTAATCACTCCTGAGGCAGATATACACAGAGCTGCCACGATTGCAAATATTTTATTTCTAAACAAGTGTGACACTTCCTTTCATTCGTTTTGATGAATTACAAAAAGAAAGGCATTGCAACTAATTATAATATTAATCAGTTACAACGCCTTTCCCCTAAGTTATATGAAACGATACATAATAATTAGTTCTCTACGTAAATGGACTTAATCATCTTATTATCAATTACGTAATAATAATCATTACCATCTTTGTTCTTACCATTGCTGGTCATCTTCTTACCGCTTGTGTTAACTAATACATAATCAGACATATCAACACCTGCCACTGGCATATACAGTTCTGATATATCAGCACCCTTCTTATTGACGCCATATTTAGTCTTCATATCGCTAGCATTAAGATCTTTATAATCCGCTGCCTGGACTTTTTCAACAATATTATTATCAACTAAATCCTGTACATCAGAATATTTCTTATAAACAGTGTAAGAAATATCATTATCATCCTTATCTTTATTAATCACTTGAACTGCCTGATATTTCTCATCCTTACCAGCAGCTACAAGCTTACCGCCAAGATAGAATTTCTTATCCTTTTCTCCTGTCTTACCAGCTCCTTTAAGTGCACCGGCTGTTTCAAAGTAGAAGTTAAGACTATCTCCATCAATTGTTACCTTGGTGTTGCCAGTCTTCATAGCGCCATCATCACCATCACCGAAGTAATAGTATCTGTAGCCATCCGCTAATGCGTCAGCAGTATTTTCATTAAAGTCATCTTCAGTTTCGAAGTTATACTTACCATCATCGCCCTCTACGAGGAAACCACCCTTAACATTGATGAGCTGCAGACCATCAATCATGCGGCCATCCTGTCTGAAAGCGTATTTCTTACCGTTGATAGTCTTGAATTCGCCAGCATAAAGATGACCATTACCGTCTGCATAGTACCATGCGTCTTCATCATCATTATACTTAGTCTCATTCAGCATTTCAGCAGCAACCACCTTGAACCAGCCCTTGCTGAGTCTTGCACCATCATCAACGCTGTTATAGTATCTCCATGCAGTAGACCATGCAGCCTCACCAGGAGTAGATGCAGTTGCATTTTTCTTAGCCTGATCCATGTTCCACTCTGCTACCATGGCACCATTGTTATCAAAGGAGTACTTTTTACCATTGATGGTCTTATTTTTCTGTAAATCAGGATTATCAGACTTAACTTTCTTACCATTTGACTGGAAGTAGAACCAACGTGTCTGATCCTCATCATCATTAAATACAGGTGCAACCAACTTATAGTCTTCTCCGGTAGCTTCATCGTATGTGATATCTGTCTGGAGCCAACCAACAGTCATTGCGCCATCATTTTCATCACCGAAGTAATAGTCACCTTCTTTAAAAGCTGTGCCATCGGTATTGTCGATGCGCTCTGCGTTTTCTTTATTAACCCAGCCATACAGCATCTTACCATCAGAATCAAAAGCGTACTTCTTTCCGTTAATGGTTTTAAGGCTTACAGTAGAATTATTGCCGTTGGTTAATGCTTTACCATTAGCCTGGAAATAATACCAGTAGTTCTCTGGCTCATTATCTTCACCAGCATCTTCATTCTCAATTGCTACCCACTGATTAGATGCCATTACACCATTGATATCTACGTAATAGTAGTTATCACCATCATCAATCAGGGTATCGATAGCCATCTCGCCATCGCTGTCCAGGTAATACCAGTTGTTACCGGACTTTGCCCATTTATCAGTTACCCTC
>NZ_JAJFEB020000039.1:0-13359 GCF_020709765.2 Clostridium pacaense | reverse complement strand
GATGTAGATGCGCTGGCTTGTAGAAAGGTGTTTGTGATCATATCTTTTTTTCTTAGGCATAAATAATCCTCCTTGGATGGAGGAATCCACTTACCAGGATAATCATACCATGATAAGTGTAACACTAAAATCGTCAATCACGAATTTAGTTGGTGAAACACGAAATTAATATTACATTTTACGGGCAAAAATGAATTTAGTTGTTGACTTGGAGCCGACTCCAGGTAGTAGGCTATAGTTATGCAAAACAAAAACTTACAAAACAGGCTTTACCAACAGAAAGAAAGGAAGATCATAGTGGACAAAAAAGTTTTAATACTTTCAGGCAGCCCCAGAAGGAAGGGAAACTCGGATACGTTATGTGATGAGTTCATGAGAGGGGCCGTGGATGGCGGGAACGCGGCGGAAAAGGTGTTCCTGAAGGATTGTAAGATTCATTATTGTTTAGGCTGCGGTGTCTGTAACAGCACCCATAAGTGCGTCCAGAATGACGATATGGCATCCATCCTTGAGAAGATGGTAAATGCAGATGTGATTGTCATGGCAACGCCTGTGTATTTTTATACAATGGATGGGCAGATGAAGACGTTGATTGACCGCACGGTGCCGCGTTATGGGGAAATCAGGGACAAGGATTTTTATTTCATTGTAGCGGCAGCTGATACGCAGGCGTCCATGATGGAACGCACCATTGAAGGGTTCCGCGGGTTCACCCAGGATTGCCTGCCGGGGGCGCGTGAAAAAGGGATTATTTATGGAACAGGCGCCTGGCAGGTGGGAGATATCGAGAGCAGCCCGGCGATGAAGCAGGCATATGAGATGGGAAAACGGATATAGGAGGTATTTAACATGACAAAGGTATATATGACAGACAGTATTACCGCGGAAAGCCTGGTGCGTATCTATGAAGCAATGGGCGTAACACTGCCGGGCCGGGTGGCGGTTAAGATTTCGACAGGTGAACCTGGCGGGCATAATTTTTTACAGCCAGATTTGATTAAGGATCTGGTTAACAGGCTGAACGGCACAATTGTTGAATGTAACACGGCCTATGAAGGCCGCCGCAATACCACGCAGGCCCATTGGCAGACCATCCGCGACCATGGATTTGCGGCCATTGCCCCATGCGATATACTGGATGAGGACGGGGACATGGCAATTCCTGTGGAAGGCGGGTACCATCTTCGCGAGAATTATGTGGGAAGCCATTTGACGGATTATGATTCCATACTTATGCTGTCCCATTTTAAAGGGCATGCAATGGGAGGATTCGGAGGGGCATTAAAGAATATGTCCATCGGCCTTGCTTCTTCACGGGGCAAGGTGTGGATCCATACGTTTGCCACCAGTGAACGGTTTGAAGATGCTTTCACGGCAGACCATGATTCTTTTTTGGAGTCCATGGCCGATGCGGATAAATCAGTGATGGATTTTGTGGGACGCGGCAAGATTGTTTACATTAATGTGGCGAACCGGCTTTCTGTGGATTGCGACTGTGACGCCCATCCTCATGACCCGGAAATGGGCGATATCGGCATTTTCGCATCCACGGATCCTGTTTCACTGGACCAGGCGTGTGTGGATGCGGTATACAGTTCCCTGGATACAGGCAAGGCGGCGCTGATTGAAAGGATGGAATCACGCCATGGAATCCATACCGTGGAGGCGGCGCATGCCCTTGGGCTTGGAAGCCGCGATTATGAACTGGTAAAAATCGGTTAATTTCCGCGGACATTCATTGATATGTATTTATTTCCTTGCCTCCGTGGATGAATATGGTTACAATAAAATAAAAAGCAGATAATCAGGAGATGGTGATATGACAATCGCAGAAGTAAGCAGGGCCTATGATATATCCGCGGATACGCTGCGCTATTATGAACGCGTGGGCCTTCTGCCAAGCATTGGCCGTACCTCCGGCGGTATCCGCAATTATTCGGAGGAGGACTGCCGCTGGGTGGAATATATAAAATGTATGAGAAGCGCAGGGGTGTCCGTTGAGACGTTAGTGGAATATGTGGCCTTATTCTATCAGGGAAATGAGACTATTCAGGCAAGGAAGAACCTGCTTCTGGAACAGCGGGAACAGATTGCCGCCCGGATTGAGGAGCTTCAGGCTGTTCTGGCAAGGCTGGACTGGAAATTAGACGGGTATGAGGAACGGATGATTAAGTGTGAGGAGAATTTAAGGTAAGGCGTGTATTTGACATTTCCCGTACATGGTGTTATGATTTTAAGGATATTCTGCTGTAAAGCAGGGACTATGGACAAGGGGAAAATCATGACACAGACACGATGGAAAAAACGGCTGCTATGGGCGGCTGTCTGGGCGGCAGGCATTGTATTGGCCGCGGTCCTGGCAGGCGCCTTTCTGTTCAGACATGAGCTGAAGACACTTACAACGCTTGAGAAGATAGATGACAATGTGCTTTATACCATGAAGTATGACGGGGATTATGGTTTTGATGATTTCCTGCTCACAGGCGCCAGCACCGATGGGGAGCTGGTCAGGTTTGTGACGGACAGGCTGTTAAGGGGCCTGCCGCTGGAGTTTTCCATTCCGGATCTGGGCTGTTCCACGTTCAGCGCCTGGACTGAGGATGGGGACCGTATATTCGGCAGGAATTTTGACCTTACCTACTCGCCGGCCCTGGTGGTGGAGACGGCGCCGGACAACGGATACCGCTCCATATCCACGGTCAATCTTGCCTTCCTGGGGTTTGGGGAGGATAAGCTGCCGGATACATGGAAGCAGAAGCTTATCACACTGGCAGCGCCTTATGCGCCTCTGGACGGGATAAATGAAAAGGGACTGGCGGTGGCGGTGCTCCGCATTGCGGATGAGCCCACGGACCAGGATACGGGGAAGACGGATATTACCACGACCACGGCCATCCGGCTGATGCTTGATAAGGCGGCCACGGTGGACGAGGCGGTGAGCCTTCTGGAGCAGTACGACATGCATTCCTCCGCAGGAAGCTGCTACCATTTCCAGCTTGCAGACGCGGCAGGGGACAGCGCGGTGGTGGAATACATCGATAATGAATTTGTGGTCCTGAAGGCGGACGAGGGATATCAGATGGCGACCAATTTCCTGCTTTCGGATAAGAAATTCAATTTCGGAAACGGACAGGACAGGTATGAAATCCTGGAATCGTCCCTGAACCGCTGCGGCGGTGTCGTAAAGGATGAGCAGGCCGGTATGGATCTGCTGCAGGCAGCGTCAAAGGACTGGCATGTGTCGGAGACCTCCGGGCGGTTAAATGCGACCCAGTGGTCCATTGTCTTTAATTGCACCGACCTTACGGCAAAGGTGGTGACCGGACGTCAGTATGATAAGCCGGCCCATACATTCAGCTTAACACAATAATCACTCAGCAGCGGAAAGCAATGACAGGATTGGCTTTCCGCTGCTGTTTTTTGGAATTGAATCAAGGAACCGTATCCTGCGGGGCAGCTGGTAATATTCCAGGGTTTCCTGAAGCCTTCCCATCAGACGGCGGCTGAGGTCCGGGGAAGGTTTTGGGGCGTCCATGGAATGGAATGCTGGGTTGAGGACCACATAAGCGGTCAGTGAACCATGTTCCAGTACAACGGCGGCCTCGCTGATTTCATCCAGGTCAGTGAGGGCGTGTTCTACCAATGCGGCAGGGATTTTTCTACCGTGGATATTGTATACATTATCCCGGCGTCCCAGAAGATACAGGAACCCGTGGCTGTCCAGGTATCCTATGTCCCCGGCGCTTGCGGGAGTCCGTACCCCCAGGGCGCGGTAAGGGGTGTCAGCCATGATTTCCCCATCCTGTATGGTGATATGGACGCCGGGAAAAGGGCGGCCCACACAGGCGGGATTGCCGGTCATTTCATTGCCGCAGAGATATGACACATAGCTGAGTTCACTGGCGCCGTAATACAGGATACATCTGCTTTGTGGAAATGCCTGCTTCAGCCCATGCATATCCTTTAAATCCATGCTCTGGGAGCCGGTCAGGATGGCTTTTACGTAATCCGCAGGCCCGGGGGAGGTCCTGGACAGGAGGCGCAGCTTGGAGGGGATGAGATAGATGGCATTTGCCTGGTTCAGGGAAATGCTGCCGTTCCACGCAGGGGGATGGACCGCGGAACATGTGATAAGGGCAGCGCCCTCGGACAGCAGGGCCAGGTACATGTTCAGGTTTCCTGTAAATGCAAGGCTGCCGTGCACAAACATCCTGGTATTCCTGTCCACACCAAAGATGCTGTTCTGGACAGGGAAAAAGCCGTGCCAGCTTTCAAACGTACGGAACAGCAGCCTGGGATTCCCGGTGGTGCCTGAAGTCAGGACGCCCATACAGGCCCTGTCAGGAATGGATGAACCAGAAGGGATGGAGGGAGGATGTCTCATATCAGGGGGCAGGATGACCGGAATCCGCCCAATCTGTCCGCAGGCGAGGAAGCAGATAAGCTGTGTATAGACAGAAGGGGATTTAATCCATGCCAGCAGGGGAAGACCAGCCTGGTATGATACGGCTGCGGTTGCAGTGGACTGCTTTTTTGCTGTCCCATTCTTATCCGCTTTCTGATGGGATAGAAGTTCATCTGAACACCGTTGGGCATCCATGACCATTTCACCGTAGGTATATTGTCTGGAATCTTCAATAAGGGCTGTCCGGTGGGGTGGGACAGCCCGCAGCATTTCAAGATAATTCATGTGGTACTCCTTGTCCGTTCATTGCGTGATATCATGGGCGGTATTCAGGATTGCTGACCCGGGGCCAGCGTCCCAAATCAGCGTTCCAGGTCAGCGTCCCGGGCCAGCATCCCAGGTCAGCGTCCCGGGCCAGCGTCCCGGGCCAGCATCCCAGGTCAGCGTCCTGGGCCAGCATCCCAGGTCAGCATCCCGGGCCAGCGTCCCAAATCAGCGTTCCAGAAGCACCGCGGTGCCGATTCCCCCGGCAGCGGCCACGGAACAGATTCCTTTCCTGCTTTCAGTCAGTTCCATGGCCTTCATGAGATGCAGGAAAATAATTGCGCCGGATGCGCCATACGGGTGGCCATAGGCAAGGGCGCCTCCAAACATGTTATAGCGGCTGCATTTATCAGGATATGCCCTTTGAAAAAGTACATCAATGGCAGCAAACGCCTCATTGCATTCAACACAGCCGATATCGTCCATGGAGGTATGGGTTTGTTCCAGAAGCTGCCGTATGGACTCCACAGCAGATACAGGACTCATAAGAAGGTCGGCTCCCGTACTGAGGGCGCCGGTCAAACGGCAGCGTGGGGTCAGGCCGTGGTCCTTAAGATACCGTCCGGAGCAAAGAAGGAGGAAGGCGGCGCCGTCGTTCATGGTGCAGGCATTGGCTGCATTTAGATATCTGCCGTCCTTCAGGACAGGGGGAAGTTTATCAAGCAGCTTCTGGCTCATCCGCGGACGGATGCCCTCGTCCATCTCCAGGCCCCATACAGGGCATACCACATCCTTTAATACCCCGTCCTCACGGGCGCGCAGGGCCCTCTGGTGGCTTATCAGCGTCCATCTGTCCAGTTCTTCCTTAGAGATATGATGATGGCATATGGTGCGTTCAGCCCCCTGAAGCATTACATCCTCTTGCTGGGGGCCTGGTATGAACCTGGCAGTGGTGTAGGGGCGGGAATCCTCCGTACAATCAGGATGGTTCGGATGGTGCATACGCAGGGGCTGGGTGGATGTACTTTCAAATCCGCCTGCGATGACAAGACCGGACAGTCCGCTTTCAATCATGGCGGCAGCCGTGGTAATGGCGGCAAGGGAGGAAGCGCACTGCTGGTCAATGGTAAGGGACGGGATGGAAGAAGGCAGTCCGGCGTTAAGCGCCGCCAGGCGGGTGATGTTGCCTCCGCAGCCAACGCTGTTCCCGCCAATTATCATATCTGCCTTATCAAATGGATATCGCGCTGCCAGTTCCCTCAGCACGGCAGCGCCCAGCTGTTCCGCCGGGACATGCCGGTAGGCGTTGTTCCTTATTCCGATATAGCTCCGCAGTCCGCCTAATACATATACATTGTCCATGGCTTCTCCTATATGACGGATCTGGCCCTTGAAAGGCTTTCCTGGACAGGTTTTGCAATCAGGGCTGCAGCAGCGCATTTAAACAGGTCCAGCGGGATAAAGGGGAGAACGGCAACTGTAAATGTAGAAATCCAGTCCATGCCAGTCACGAACTTCATGTAGACGCTTCCCAGCAGATAGATGATTGGCATTCCTACGCACACAGTGACAAGGCAGTACCGCGCAAAACTATAGCGCTGCCCTTTCAGCCACGACATTAAGATAACAGCAATAAGCCATGCCATTATATATCCCCCGGTAGGGCCGAACAGTTTGCCTGGGCCGCCCACGCCGCCTGAGAAGACGGGAAGCCCGGTAAGTCCAAGGAGTATGTATACAATAATGGTAAATGCCGCCTGCCTGGGGGTCAGCAAAAGGGCAATCAGATTGACCACCAGGGTCTGGGCAGTCAGGCTGGCAGGGGAAAACGGAAGAGGGATTACAATATAGGCAGATACACAGATCAGGGCGGTGAGCAGCCCCATTTTTGTCAGTTCCATTGTATTGAATCTCGATTTTGTATTCATGATTACCTCCACATCATAAGTTGTTTGTCCGCAAAAGAAAATAAGTAAGCCCGCCGCATACCCCGGTGATTGTATTTTCAGAGCATACCAGCCGGATTGGCTGTCCTGTATATACCGGGTGGAAAAAACGGATATGGAATTCCTGGGGCAGATCATGACGGCCTGGTGCCGCATCCGCTCCCTGCGCCGCCTTACATTCCCAAAGGCCCTGTAAACTCTCCAGAATCCACAATCCCGGCACAACAGCTGTTTCTCCATAATGAATAGGGTTGGTATCGCCGGAATCCTTTAAGAACCGTTTTAAACCCTCTGAAGAGAATGTGAGCACATCGGGCCTGAAATGAGGCGCTCCAGATAAGAGGTATCCATGGGAGTCTTCAGCAGCAGCCCTTATGCCGTCCCCGGCCTCAAGCCTGTCCCGCAAAAGCCTGCATCCATGCCTGCCGGGAAATGCGCCGGCACACGCATTCCCCCGTGCATCCCCATCCGCGCAAGACGGACGGACCAATACCAGTTCCAGGCCCTGCACGACATTGTGTCCTTTGCCATATCCTTTGGTGGACAGTCTGGCAAAACCCTGCCGCATCCTTTGCGTCTGCGTCTCAAAGGACACAGGTTCCTGGCCATCATATTTCCCATAAAAAGCCTTTCCTATCACCCACCCATCAAACTGGCGCTGTCCATGGGCACATGCCGCATGTATCATCTGCATCATAATTGTCACCCTATTCATAAAATGTGGTTTACATTTTATTTATTATAGGGCCGCACCGCCTGTTTGTCAACTCAAAAACTTATATGGTTAACAATCCGCCCGCGGACCAGGAGGAAAGGACACCACACGGATGTATGAAGATAGCCCCTTTCCATATTCTTTTCGGTATGGTAAGATAGGAAGGTAAATCGAGATTATAGAGTGACAGGATGAAAATATGAATTACATTGTATTAGACCTTGAGTGGAATCAGAGTCCCAACGGAAAGGAAGACTCCGTAGAGCATCTTCCCTTTGAGATTATTGAGATAGGCGCGGTGATGCTGGACCATCAGTTCCGGGCCGCAGGGGAATTCCATAAACTGATAAAGCCCCAGGTATATAAAAAGATGCATTTTAAAATATCAGAAGTAACACATATGGACATGAAAAAGCTATGCCAGGAGGGGCAGCCCTTCAAGGCAGTGATGCAGGAATTCCTGGACTGGTGCGGGGAAGGGGATTTCCGTTTCTGCACATGGGGGTCCATGGATCTGACGGAGCTGCAGAGGAACATGATATACCACAAGATGGAGATACCATTTCCCCGTCCGCTTTTATATTATGACATCCAGAAGCTGTACTGTCTCCAGTACGGGGACGGCAAGAATAAGGTGTCCCTTGACCAGGCTGTGCAGCTACAGGGCATGGCGGAGGACCGGCCCTTCCACCGGGCATTGGACGATGCATATTACACCGGGAAAATCCTATCCGTGCTGGACATGGAGAAGTACGGTGTATACGTATCCGTAGACTATTATGGGCTGCCGGAGACAAAAGAAAACGAGTACAGGCTGTTTTTCCCCGAATACACGAAATTCGTATCCAGGGAATTCAACTCCAGGGAAGACATCATGAAAGACAAGAATATCACAGACATGGTATGTCTGAAATGCAGGCGCATGCTCCGCAAGAAAATCCGCTGGTTCCCCTACAGCCAAAGATTCTACTTCTGCCTGGCCGTCTGTCCCGAACACGGATATGTCAAAGGAAAGATCCGCGTCAAAAAATCAGAAGACGACAGATACTACGTAATCAAGACCACCAAAATGGCCGGAGAAGAAGATGTGGAACTTCTCACACAGCGCAAAGAAGACGGCCGCAAACGCCGCAACGCCAAACACTAAGCAACCCCCATTAGCTATTAATCTTAGCTATCAATCTTAGCTATTAATCTTAGCTATCAATTTTAACTATCAATCTTCCATCCATTGATATTTCACAGGCAGCGCCCGGAAGCCACAGCAACCTCTTCACAACCTTAGCAGGAGGCAGGGGCGGGAGGCGGGCGGGGGTGGGATTCCTTGTGGAGGAAGCCCGGTCTGCTTACTCAAAAAGGCGGCAAAAACAGGGTCGAGCGAGGGCTTCCAAGCCCGAGCGCAGAGCGCCCACGGACGAAAAATCATCAAGATTTCTTCGGGAGTTGGCGCGGTGCCCTGTTTTTGCCGTCTTTTTGAGTTAGCAGGCCAGGCTTCCGGAACCAGGAATCCCACCCCCGTCCGCCTCCCGCCCCTGTCTCCTGGAACAAAACAAGGCAGAGGTTGCGTACCTCCCCGCAATCCCCTGCCTCGTCAAATCCAATTTTCCCCCTTACTCCTCCCTCATCCTATACCCAACCCCAATCTCCGTAAAAATATACTTTGGCTCGGCTGGGTTCTCTTCCAGTTTCCTGCGTATATGCGCCATGTTCACGCGGAGTATCTGGTTATCGCTGTCCGCAAATGGCCCCCATATCTTGGAAATGATGGTTTCATAGGTCAGCACCCTGCCTGCGTTCTGGGCCAGCAGGGATACCAGCTTGTATTCAATCTGCGTCAGATGCACTTCCTGGTCGTTCACCTTGACAAGACGGCGCTCGAAGTCAATCAGCAGGCCGCCCACGTCGTATTTGGAGTTTTCGCTGACATTGCGCTGGCTGTGGCGCAGGGCCGTGCGGATGCGGGCCAGAAGCTCCGCTGTGCCGAACGGCTTGGTAAGGTAATCGTCAGCGCCCATGTCCAGGGCAGCCACCTTGCTGCGCTCCATGGTCCTGGCGGAAATCACGATGATGGGCACAGAGCTGTAGGCCCTGACCTCCTGTATGATCTCCAGGCCGTCCATGTCGGGAAGGCCCAGGTCCAGCAGGACCACATCCGGTTTGTGGGTGTTGATCAGTTTCAGTCCATCCGTACCCGTATATGCACAGGTCACCTGATAGTTCTGCGGGGTCAGGACTGTTTCTATGAAATTGCAGATGTTCTTTTCGTCCTCAATGATGATAATACTGGCTCTTGTGTTCATAAGCTAATATTCCCTCCAATCTGGTAAGGTAAAAGTAAATAGGGCGCCTTTTTCGTAATTGCTGGCCTCTATGTGGCCGCCGTGGGCATTTATGATGGTTTTACAGAGCGTAAGGCCGATTCCCATCCCCTTGTGGCTGTCACCGGTCTGGTTGCCGGAGACGCCTCCGCCGTCAAACAGGGTGTCTAACAGTTCCGGCCGGATGCCGTTGCCATAGTCACGGATGGTGATGGACGCATAGGGACCGTCCGCTGCCGCCAGCAGGTCAATGGGTCCATGGCTTCCGGAATGGAAGTATGCATTTTCCAGAAGATTGTTGATGACCTGCTCGATGAGGGTGGGGTCCATGGGGACCATGATAAAGCTTTCCGGTATGGAGACGTGGACGTGGACATCCGGAAACCGTTTGCGGAACCGCTCCACGGCTGAGGAAATGACCTCCTCCAGGGATTCCTCTGTCTTAATTACAGTGGCCACGCCGCGCTCGTCCTGGATCCTGGTAACGGACAGCAGGTTCTCCACCATGGTGAGAAGCCACTGGGCATCTTCTTCTATGTTCTGTACCAGCTTACGCTTTTCTTCGGCGGTCATGGAACCTTCCTGGTTCAGATAGGTGGAACTGGAACCGATGATCGTGGTAAGCGGGGTGCGCAGGTCATGGGACATGGCGCGCATGAGGTTGGCCTTCATGGTCTCCTTTTCCGCATTCAGCAGCATACGGTCCTTTTCCTGGAGCTGTACGTTCTGCTTGGTAATCATGATGCATATACTGCTGGCAAGGCAGGAAATCAGCATCATGCCCACAAATGTAATCGGATATCCTGACATGGTAAAATTAAGGGTCATATAAGGATAGGTAAATGCAAAATTCACCCAGAAGACCCCGAACAGCGATGCAAGTATGCCGGCTCCGTAACAGCTTGTTGCACGGGCAATCAGGATGATGGCCAGGGTGTAAATGATGGAAATATTGGTTACATTTGTGCTGAAATAAAAAAACACGGTAGAGACTAAAGTGGCTGCGGCCATATACTCTATGGTAATAGGAAGATTCCTAACCAGGTTCATGACAGCAGCCTTCAGGTCACTCTTTTCCTTATGGAAGATTTTCATTGCACACTCCCCTGCAAACTGCGGTTCCTTTTAAAGTAGGCGTTACAGATAACCCCCTACATTATAACCTATGGGTATGGCAAGTTCAACGGAAAATAGATTTTTTGCGCCGGCTTCTTCTGGTTTTGCGTGTGGATGGGGATGATACCCTGCGCTCAGCCAGAAGCCGGTCAAACTCAGAGGAGGAATAGCCGATGTCCTCCAGACGCTCAAGCCTCCGCTGCCGCCGTAACAGAAGGTCGGCCTCTTCCTTGCGCTTTACATGTATTTTCACGGCGGCCACGATTGCTATGATGACGCACAGGGAAAAGACGATTCCCAGTATGGTCAGCGTGTTGGCTGGTATGCGTATACTGGAGGCAGTGCCTTCCTTGGTGGTGATGTCCTGGCGTGTGGGCGCTGCCGGGGCCTGGTCCCGGGAGGCCGGATTGGCAGCCGGGGAAGGATTACCAGCCCCGTCCTGTGACGGCGTGTGGGCGCCGTCCGGAACCGGTCCGCCAATCCCGCCTGCGTCCGCCGGTGTGGCGGTCCGGGCATCAGACCTGATTCCGGCGGAACAGAGGTATACGAAGCCAACAGGGCGTTCATTGTAAGTATAGCGGATGCAGGCCACTGCGTCCGAAGGACTCTGGCTGTCCAGGTCATAGGTGAGGGTGGACTTAACATCCGCAAAATCCCCGGATTTGGGAATCACCACCCGCCCGTTCTTGTCCAGTTCCAGGGAAATGCTGTCCCGGGCCGTCATGCCCGCGATGGTCATGTCATTTTCCACGGACCTGTACTGGGTCTCATAGTCCACTGCCTTTAAAGACTGGAAGTTGCGGAAGGCGAAGTCAAACATGGCCTTTGTGTCAGAATAGTGTGACTGGTGTCCGTTAAGGACCACTGCAATCAGCGTCATACCGTCTTTTTTGGCGCAGGTCACAAGGGTGTTGCCGGCCAGGGACGTATAGCCTGTCTTGCCTGCGAATGCGCCTGGATAGTAGACGGATTCATTCTTGTTAAGCATCTTGTGGTGGTTGGCCACGTACCCGCCATCCGGCGTCCGCTTGGTGGGGGCCAGTTTATAGCTGCGGGTGCCGTTGATGGCCAGGAATTCAGGATTCTTGATGGCCTCCCTGGCAATCAGGGCCATGTCATGGGCCGTGGTATAATGGTTTTCATCATTAAGGCCGCTGGGGTTGGCAAAATGGCTTCCGGTACAGCCAAGACTTGCCGCCTTTTCGTTCATCAGCTTTGCAAATTCCTCCCGGGAGCCGCTTACATGGCAGGCCAGGGCATTGGCGCTTTCATTGGCAGAAGCCAGCATGAGGGCGTAGAGACAGTCCCGGACCGTCAGCACGTCGCCTTCGTCAATGCCCGCGCTGCTGCTGCCGGCTTCTACGTTATACACGTCATCGTGGGAAAAAGATACCATTTCATCCAAGTCACATCGTTCCAGCACAATCAAGGCAGTCAGTATCTTGGTGATACTGGCCGGATAATACTGCTGGTCCATATTCTTTCCGTATAGTACGGTTCCCGTGTCCGCGTCCATGACAATACCGCCGTCCGCCTGAATGGAAACATCGGAGGGCCACTCCGGCGCAGCCAGCGCACGTATGGTAAAAACACCCATGGACAGACAGAGACAGAGGAACAGTGAGAATAATCGCTTCATCCAACAATCTCCAATCATATAAATAGCCTATTGTACAGTATAAAAGATTTCTGGATTTAAGTAAAGGCTGGATGGGGATTAAGCGGCTTTTTTCTGGTTTTTTATGGTAAGGAACAGGCATATACCGAAGAGGATCAGGGATAATGAGCCGAAGAGAAGGGCAATACGGGCGGCCGTGTCCATGAAAAATCCTTCCGGGACAATGTTGATCAGCATATCCGTGGACGGGTCTAAGATCCACAGGTCATTAGTAAAGAAAATATGGTGGAACATGATGAAATACCTGGAAAAGTCCGTGGATATGATAAGCCCCAGGGCCGTTATAAGGCCAAAGAACAGGCCTGTGCCCATGCAGAGGGAAGGAGGCAGGACCTTCCTCATCCGCGCCTTTGTGGCTGCCATGAATGCCAGGAGCAGGACCGTGAGTACGAGGCAGACCGTGCGGATGGACATGGCCTTCAGGAAAAGCACCTGCACGTCTTCCATATGGGCGATTTCCCGCTCATTGAAGAACTCCCGCTGCTGTCCGCCCATGGTGGTTTCCACGTGCAGGTCTTCCCGGTCCCCGCGCAGGTAATCCATCATCTCGTCCGTCACATGGAGAAGGTCGTCCATGGTCATGGCCGGAAGGCTGTCCAGCACGTTGTATTTGGTGTATTCTTTTTCAAAATATCCAGGTGTCCAGTAGACCACTGCCTCCACAGAAGTGATGAACAGGACAATCATGATGCAGAATGCGGCCGCAATCCCGGCAAGTCTGTGTAAATATTTCATAAGGCCTCCTAATTAAAATAAAATTTGTCTGTGACAGGAAAACTTGTCCGTAACAAAGAAAAGCCCGACCCCGCAGCTTCATGTATCTGCAAAGTCAGACCTTTTAGTGCGCCTTCAGGGACTCGAACCCTGGACAAATAGATTAAGAGTCTACTGCTCTACCAACTGAGCTAAAGGCGCAT
>NZ_JAJFEB020000038.1:0-15108 GCF_020709765.2 Clostridium pacaense | reverse complement strand
ACTGACCCAGATGCCTGTTTACCATGCTTGTACTCATGAAAACAGGCTCCTGTAAGGTCATTATAGCTCTATTTTTGCCACACGTAAACCGAAATGAGGTGAATTAAGTGCTGCAAAATCAATGTTTTGTAGAAATCACGAATTCACTTTGAAATTTTACCAATTCATCTTTTCATTTTTTACTGTTTTATTTATACTGTAGCATAAGCAGCAATACAGCAGGACATGCCTGTATTTTAGCTGTCCTGCTGTATATAGATATTGCATAGTCTATGATTTTGGCGTGAACATAAGCATTCCGTAAATTGCTGTCCCCTGTACCAAATCCTCAATGGATATGTACTCGTTTACAGTGTGGGCCTGTTTAATATCACCCGGTCCAAAGGTAATTGCCGGAGTCCCCAGGTATTGGGTCAACAGCCCCGCCTCCCCAGATGCGTCAAAAGCTTTCAGCACTGCTTCCTTCCCTGTAACTGATTTCACGCATTCTTTTATGCGTCCAATCCTCTCATGTGCTTCACTGCACAGTCCAGGAGGGCAATAAGTAGTAACATCCATCCGGCACCCGCACCCGCTCTCCTGCTCCACCTCCTTGAGCAGCCGGTTCAGCTCTCTTTGTGCGCTTACATCATCCTCTCCGTCAGTCAGTCTCCTGTCAATCATGACCTGGCAGGTTTCCGGAATCATATTCACCTTCCTACCTGCCTGAATCATGGTTATTTCCATGGAACTCCTACCCTGGTATTTCACATTTCTCCCATCCAGTATGGTTTGGTATCCATCCACCTTTTTCTGTAAAAGGGCGGCTGCGCGTATGGGGTTTATCCCATAATCGGGCTGTGCTGCATGGGCGCTCTTTCCCACAATCTCCACCCTGAAAGCCATGACTCCCCTGTGGCCCATAGCCAGTTCCAGTGAGGTGGGTTCCCCCACAATAATAAAATCCGAAACAATCGGATCTGTTAAAAAAGTCCGGACTCCCAGATTATGATTCTCCTCATCTATATCGAAAAACAGAAGTAGGTTCTCCAGGGGTACTATTTTTCCCTTTGCCGCCAGTTCTGCCAGATACAGCATGCATCCGATGCTTCCCTTCATGTCTGCACTACCTCTTCCATACAGCCGTCCCTTGCGGATCTGCGGCTCGTAGGGAGGTGAATCCCATCCATCCGTTCCAGCAGGCACCACATCCAAATGACCGCAATACATGATTTCCTGTTTCTCGATTCCGGGAATCCTGGCTAGTACATTGAACCTTCCATCCCCACAATCCTGTTTCCACGGTTTCAGCCCCAAATCATTCAGAAAACCATACACATACTGCGACATGCATTCATCACTTCCCGTAGGCACCTCACTTGGGCATGAGATACAGTCCGAAACAATTTGAACCAGTCTCTCCCTGTCAATCAAATTAATTATGCCATTCCTCATCCTTATCACCTAGCGGATATCGTAAACACTTCTCACCTTCAGGTGTTTTGCATTCCCTTCCAGTACAGTAAGTGTTACCGTCCCGGCCTCCATATCAAAAAAGTTATCACTCAGGACAAAATCTTCTATATGGGAATAAATTTCAACGGATTTTGCATACGCCTCTGCCTTAACAGTCACCTGATTCCCATCTAAAGTTACGGAGAGCATGGGATTCTGGAAATAATAATGTTTCGGTGCTGTAAATAACACGGTTCCCGATGAAAGGACATTCCCGCCAACAACAAACTCAAAATATAGATGATTTCTCCTGTAATCCATGTCACCAAAATCCATCTGCTCCAGCCACTCGCTGCTGAATGCTTCCACCTCTACTTCCTTCGCACCCTCCATCACAACTTTGCTATCAGGAGTCATTAATTTCCATCTGACTTCGCCAGATACAGCATTCCATGTTTCATTCGCAACACAGAGCCTTGCAGTATTTACCACTGCTCCCGGTTCCATGACAACAGAAGTCCTGGCTGTTGTCTCACATACCTCCTCACAGGATATCATCACCGGCGCAAAGAAACGGCGGGCGCAATAGTGCAGCGCCTTCAGTCTTCCAAAGTAATCTACCGATGACCAGGAAGCCACCGGCCATATATCGTTCAGCTGCCAATAGATGGCTCCCATGCACCGTCCCCTATTCCGTCTCCAATGCTCTACCCCATACCGGATGGCATCTGCCTGAAGGAGCTGCGAGGTATAAAGGAGGGTTTCAAAATCATTGGGATACAGATAGGTTTTGGACAGGTATTGAAGGATTTTTCCATTGGCCCCCTCATTTCTCTGGTGCATTTCCATTACTCTGGAGAAAATATTTCTGTCCGACTGCAATGTAAAGGATTCAACTGTCTTTAATGATGGAAAAGACTGAAAACCAAATTCAGACGCATATCTGAAAAAGTATTTCCGATACTCTGAAAAAGGAACCCCGCCATGCCATACTTCCCAGTAATGTACATCCCCGCGGTCAGGCGCATTGGGTTCATCAAAGGAACCGCCTGAGGAAGGGGAAGCCGGCCAGTAAAATGTATTTGGATCTTCTCGTTTCAGTATATGAGGTATGATATGCTCATACATACGGATATAAAATCCCCTTGTGATGTCATTTCCATCGTATTCTCCAACTTTTGCGAACATTTCCATCTCATTATTGCCGCACCATAACCCCAAAGAAGCATGATGCCTGATTCTGCGGATGTTATCCTCAAGCTCTCTGGTAATATTCTCTTCAAATGTGTCCGTAAGATGATAATTGGCGCAGCAGAACATAAAATCCTGCCAAACCACCAGCCCCAGTTCATCACAGATATCAAAGAACTCATCTGACGGATAATTTCCGCCTCCCCATACCCGGATGGCATTAAAATTTGCAAATTTGCATTTTTCCAAAAGCTTTCTTGTACGCTCCGGCGTAATCCGCTGAAATAGATTATCCTCAGGAATATAGTCAGCTCCCATTGCAAAGAACGTCTGTCCATTGACACAGTGTGCAAAACTCTCGCCCCACTGGTCCTTTTCCCGAACCACAGTCATGGTCCTCAGCCCGATTCTTCTAACCATGCTATCCACAACTACATCTTCCTGAAGCAGTTCTATAGTAACCTCATACAAAGGCTGGCTTCCCAGTCCATTGGGCCACCATAGCTGCGGATTCTCTATAGCAACCTCCGTCCTTCCGCCCTCATATATGATTTCCCCTTTCGGATTCTTGATTGTTACCTTTATATCTGCTTCTCCCGTATGTCTGATTCTGAATGACAGCCCTACTTCATCCCGTCCATGCTGCTGCTCAATATAGACATCCTGCAGGCGCGCATCTTCAAATGCCAGGATATTAATCTGATTCCATATCCCGGCATCAGGAAGTCTGGGACCCCAGTCCCATCCAAACATGCAGTGAGGTTTTCTCAGATGGGGAAATCCCCTCATTGCATGGCGTGATCCCCCCAAATGATAAGCCTTATCCTGCTCCTTAATATAATTGATCGGAGATGATATATGGATGACAAGTTCATTCCCATCCTCCCTAATCATATCCTTTATATCGAACTCCCATATCCTGTGGAAGTTATCTGCACTCCCGATTTTTGTTCCATTCAGATAAAGCTCACATAGGGTGTCAAGCCCATCACAATGCAGCAGGACATGGCTGCTCCTGCAGATTGTTTCCGGAACTTTAAACTTTTTCTTAAACATAAAATCCTGTTTCATGATTTCCAATGCACTTAATTCATTATCCCGGTAATATGGGTCTTCCATATATCCATTTTCAAGAAGAGCGGAATATACGGAACCGGGAACTGTGGCGGTCATATCGTGACCATCGGCATAGACTTGCCATATTCCTGCTAAACTGTAACTTTCCATTATAATCTCCTAACCTTTCACGGCACCAGACATCATGCCTTTGATGATATTCTTGCTAAATAACATATAGGTTACCAATGCCGGTGCGATTGCAATTGCCATTGCAGCCATCAGCATTGGGTAGTTGGTAGTATAAGAACCCTTAAATAGCGCCAGCCCCAAGGGAAGTGTCCTAAGCGTTTCCCTGGTAGTAAGAATCAATGCAAAGCTGAACTCGTTCCAGCAATAAAAAAATGCAATGATACCAGCCGCGGTCATAACCGGTTTCGCCATTGGCAGAACAATCCTGAACAGCCTCATATCAAAGGATGCACCGTCAATCGCTGCTGCCTCCTCCATTTCCCTGGGTATGCTGTGAATGTAATTCTCCATCAGATAAAGGGCAATGGGCATCTGAAAGGCCAGATAGGGGATTACCAAGGTAAACCTGTGGTCGTTGATGTGAAGCTTGGAAAAAATAATATAGATAGGTACCATCAGGGAATGGATGGGAATCAGCATTCCTATGAGGAATCCCCCATAAATCAGGTTTCTGAACCTGAAATCATACCTGGCCAGGAAATATCCAATCACAAAGCTGGTAACCAGAATAAGCATGACTGTTATCACGGAAATCATGACTGAGTTGAGCATATACTTAGGCATTGAACTTACTGTCAGCACCTTTTTGTAGTTATCCAGGGTGGGATTTACCGGCAATGCAATCACATTTGTGTCAAACTCCGCAGAAGTCTTGAGGGTAGAATATATGAGCCATATAATAGGAAAGACACAGGTAAAGGATATCAATATCACGAACAGATTCGCCGCTGCCTTCTTTAAGGCGGACAATACTTTATACACCGCTCTTTTCCCCCTTTCCACCTGCTATCCTCCTGCTGAGCAGGGTAATTAACAGGCTGATGATCAGGATTCCTATGGAAATGGCACTGCCATACCCCATTTTATATCTTACAAAAGAATTCTGATACGCATACAAAGACATTACCATGGTGGAGATGCCCGGTCCTCCTCCTGTCATTACATAAATATGGTCAAAGGTCTTCAGGTTTCCGGAAATACAAAGGGTAAGACACACAATCAATGTTCCGCGGATTAATGGAAGTGTAATGTATCTGGCCCGCTGAAATCCAGTGGCCCCGTCAATTTCAGCCATCTCTAAAACGCCCGGGTCAATGGATGATAGGCCGGACAGGATAATGACCAGATAATAGCCTATGTACTGCCATATGAGCGGCAGCGACACCAGAAACAGCGCCAGCTTCCTGTTGCTGAGCCAGGCCTGCTGTAAACTCTCCATGCCAAACACGCCAAGCAGCGTATTCAGCAATCCGTAATTGTAATCATAAATCATGGACCAGATAAAACCTATGACCACTGCTGAAAGCGTAACAGGAAAATAGCTTACCACCCTGTGGAACTGCTTCATCTTTACATATCTGGTATTCAGCAGCATTGCCATCAGAAAAGCGATTCCAATCTGTCCTACAATACAGATCATGGTAAGGACCAGATTATTCTTTAACGCCTGCCAAAACGTCTCATCATGGAGCAAGGTGACATAGTTTTGCAGACCCGCAAATGTTTTTTTAGGCCCGCCCATCCAATCAAACATACTGTAATACAGGGCGCCCAGCACGGGTACAAACACGGCAAATACATACAGCAATATACCTGGCAGCAAATATATGGCAAATTTAAACTTAGGAGGTCTTAAATTATTCATACCATCCTCTCCTTCCTTTATTTGAATGCTGCCCTAAGTCATGAAACCTGCGTAATCCGGCAGGTTTCATGCATTTGTTTCTGATGTTTAAATGCTCAGTTTGCATATTGGGCACATATGGTTTCATATTCCTGCTGAATCTTCCCAGCAGCAGTCTCTGGGTCTGTGGAGCCGCTCAGCAGTTCCACAAACTGGTCATTCATGGTAGCTATGACCGAGGCATTAATCCTTGCATCGTAAATCACGCATGTGTTCTCTGCATTTGCTACAAAATCCAGATATTTCTGATTGATGGTGCTGAATGTTGAGGGATCCTTTGCCACAGTGTCACAAGTACTTACCAACCCCACATCTGTCATTCTCTGTGATAAGGCCGGGCCGGACATATACATTGCCAGGTCTAAGGCCTTCTCAAGGGCCTCTCCCTCCAGTTTGCTGTTTACTCCTACAAACCAGCCGCAGCCGGCTGCAACCGCGTCAGGCTGTCCCTTTCCACCTTCCACTGCAGGTAATACTGCCAGTTCTATCTTATCCAGCATCTCCTGGTCTGCATTTGATGCCGTATACTCCACATTCCAGTATCCGTCAATGGTGGTGGCTGCCTTGCCTGACAAAAGCATGGCGGATGCCTCCTGGTTCCCAATGCTTTCATAATCAGGATTCAAGGCATTGGAATCTCCTATTTTACTGGTAAGTTCCAAAAATTTAACAAAATCCTCATCCGTAAAGCTGGCGGTCCCATCCATATCGATGATTGACTGGGTCCAATCAGATCCCGTATAGCGGTCTGCCAACGCCGAACACCAGGATGAATTGTACTGCCATTTGTCAAGATTTCCTAATGCAATGGTCTGTACGCCCATTTCCTGGAACTTGGGAACTGCTGCCAGAAGTTCATCCCAGGTTGCAGGGAAGCTGTCATACCCTGCCTGTTTCCATAAATCCTTATTGTAATACACAATAGTTGTGGCAGAATACTGCATGGGAGCGCCAATAATCTTCCCATCTTTTGTTGTCACACCATCAAACAGATAAAATTTATACTGGTCTTTCCATTGGCAGTTATTAACCGCATCCGTCATATCTGCCAGCAGGCCGCTGGCATTAAAATTTTCAACCCAGGACCCCTTCATGGTGAATACATCCGGAAGATCATCCGCTGCTGCCAGTGCCTGAAGTTTTGTCTCATAGTCATCATGCTGTACCTCGGTCACTTCCACCTGAACAGAATCCTTGTTATTTTCCGCCCACTCGAGAACTGTTTCCCTTGGCATTTTTCTTGTATTATCACCGCTGTCCGCCTCTTCTTTGGTGTATGCATGCATTATGGATAATTTTACCTTTTCCCCGCTTTCTGTCTTTTCTGCCGGCTCTTCTGTCTTTGCTGCAGCCACAGTGCCGGCAGCTGTTGTGTCAGCAGCTGTTGCCGATGTCCCGGCAGAACTTCCGCAAGCCGTTAAAAGCATTGCAACCGACAGTAAAGCAGCATACATTCTGAATGATTTCTTCATTTCCATAACCCTCCTTGTTTTTCAGTACTTATGATTGATATATCCATAGTAACAAAATAATCCTGGATATAAAACCGTGCTTTTTGTATGATTTATCTAATTATTTTATTGATTTTGTTGATTTTTAAATAGAATAGACGAAAGTAATATCCTGTTTTTTTGACTTTATCCTGCTTTTTTGTTATACTTATATGAATATACAAAGAAGGGACAGGATGCCGCATGAAATTAAATATCCGCCTGAAGCTGATTTTGATTTTTATTGTCATCTTCACCATCCCCATGGTAATCTCACAGATTGTGTTTGCCCGGTATGCTAAGAATTTTGCAAAAGACAGCACCACCACCCTGAATATACAGAACATACACTCCATTGGCATATCCTGTGATCAGACATTTAATTCCCTGTATGACTTTGGCCTATATGCCACTTTTGAAACCAATATCACCGGTTTTCTCACAACACCTCTGGACTCACCCGATTTTAACCAGAAAAAGATTAACGTACAGAATACCCTGGCTCTTCTCCCCTATTCAAATGAAAATATTGAAGGAATTGCAGTATGGGGCAAGGATGGCCAATATGTGAGAAGCGGGGAGCGTATCTACCTATCAGAAGATGAAATTGATACCTTAAATCAGAACAAAGGATATCCCCTATGGAATTTTGAATCAGATTCCAATGGAAACACCCAGATATATTTTGGGAGGCTCCTCAGGATTCCCACCAACCTGAAAGCTGAGATTGGGTATTTAAAAATCCGAATGAATATAAAAGCGCTGGATACCCTCTTTCCCCAAAAAGAACCCATTGATACAAATTACTATATCATGGACAGACATGGAAATCTGATATACCAGAATGGGGACACAGTACAGAAAGCAACAGATGTCTTAAACACCATGACCGCTGACCTGCTGGATACCTATAATGGAAGCTGCCTTTACCTGAAGGATTATGACTGCTATATAACGCCTTACTCACTATCCAATGCAGGCTGGTATCTGTTTGGCATCAGCAGCAATGGCTTTGAGAATTCGGTTCTGAACAGCCTGAATGCTACTTGGGGAATCTTTACCCTGTGCTGTACTGCAATCTGTCTTTTTCTGTCCTACGCATTTACTGCACTAATCGTATCCCCCTTAAAAAAGCTTGGGAATTCCATGGAACGCATTACCACAACCGAAGATTTTTCTACCCGGGCTGAAGTAACGGGACATGATGAAATTGCAACACTTGCCCTCCAGTTTAATGAGATGTGTGAAAAGCTTCAGATTTCTTATAATGAGGTGTATCTTAAAAATATAAAACTAAAGGATGCCCAGCTATCCATCCTCCAGTCACAGATTAATCCACACTTTTTATATAACACACTGGATACCATCTACTGGATGTCTGAGTTTAACATGACAAAAGATGTAAGCCAGATGGTATCCTCTCTGTCCAAACTCTTCCGCCTTTCCCTTGCCGGAGACGAAAATGACATGGTTCCCCTTTCATCGGAACTGGAGCATGTAAGTTGTTATCTCTACATACAGCAGGTACGACACCAGGAACAACTAAAATATGAAATTGATACCCAGGTAGAAGCATCCGACTATATGGTCATCAAATTAATTCTTCAGCCCCTTGTGGAAAATGCCATCCTGCACGGTATTGATGTGACCGGATCAGGCACCGTAAAAATCCACATTTTCTGCAGTGATGATTGTCTGATTTATGAAGTGCGGAATACCGGCACTGATGTTAATATTGATTCCATTCAGGAAATACTTAATAAGCCTATTTCCGCTGAGAAAGGAATCGGCATCCGCAACATTAATGACCGTATCCGTTTGAGACATGGCAATTCCTATGGAATCAGCTGCACAGTGGAATTTGGCGAGACCATCTTCAAGGTGACCATGCCCGTCATAAGAAAAGAGGAGGTGCCTTATGACAACACTGATGATTGTTGACGATGAAACCATTATACGAAGGGGAATCCACTTCCATATCAACTGGTCTTCCCATGATATCGAAGTTGTGGCAGAAGCTGTGAACGGTGAAGACGGACTACAAAAGGCCATCAAACATCATCCTGATATTATCATCTCTGATATCAGGATGCCGGTAATGAATGGCCTTATAATGGCAGAAAGAATCAAGGAACTGCTCCCTGATACAAAAATAATATTTATCAGCGGCTATGATGACAAAGAATACCTTCTGGGTGCCATCCGCAATGGTGCTGTGGATTTTGTGATGAAATCCGCTAATTCCAGCGATATCCTTCAGGCTGTTTTGAAATGCAAAGAGAAAATCGATACCGCCTTCCATGATGATGCAGTATCAGATACCTCTTCTTTGATGGAATACTGTTTCCAGAACATACGTGTCAATTTTATGGACGATATTATATCCGGTAAAATGGAAAGCGGACTGCTTCTTGAACAGGCCCAGCTTCTAGAGGTAAACCTGGCTGGTCCATACTACTTTCCTTTATTGCTTCATACAGAGAATGGAGAGGATGTAGACAGCTTGATTATGAGCCTGCTGTTTTCCTTTTCCGCCAGTTCTCCTTTTCTTGTGTGGAAAAAAGACGTGGGAATCATCGGAATCCTGAACCTTTCATCAAATTTAATTCCTTTAGACCAATGTGAGGCTGTCATGGATGGCTTTATCCAGAAACATGAAAAGGCCCAAATGCTTATTTCACATAGGGCTGGAACAATTGAAGATCTGCCTTATCTGCTGGGCCGCCTGGTCAGGTCAAAAGAACACCTATGCTGGCATGCAGGTGAAAAACTAATTTTGTTGAGTGAAGCTCCTCCCGAGAAGGTGAATCTGGACCTCCTCATGACGCTGGAACAGGAAATCTTACATTCCTTTTCAATACATAATTACATTGATGTATTTGGAAAACTGGAGCAATTTTTTTCCTTTTTCCAGCAGCGCCAAGTTCCCTTTTGCCAATACAGGGCATCTATGGAACGGATTACAATCGGTATATTCAGTGTATCAGGCAAATATGAACAGGCCCTTCCATATTTAAGTACTATCCGTGAGTGTAATGATGCAACCTTGATTTTTCAAAAGGTGAATGAGATGATTCAGAATTTCAGTCCGGAGATTCCCCATAATTCCATCGTAAAAATGGCCCTCCAATATATTGACACCCATTATAGTGAACAGATTTCCCTAAATGCAATTGCCCGGCACTGCTGTGTGACTCCTTCCTATATCAGCAAAATATTTAAGAACAATATCAACATCGGGATTGTACAATATATACACAACCTTCGTATAGAAAAGGCGAAGGAGCTGCTTCTCAACTCCGATTTAAAAGTCTCGGAGATTGCCTCCAAAGTAGGGTACATGGAGTATAAACGTTTTTCCTCCTATTTTCTAAAAATTACGGGTATGAGTCCAAGGGAATATAAGATATCCCAACAGAACCGCCTGTGAGTTTTGGCATCATATAGACTTGTTTCATCCTCTTATATTCATATATATCCAGAATCAGGTCTATCAGTTTCAATTTAACCGGCCCTCTGATTACAAGGGCCGGTACCAGTTTTCCCAAACCTTAAATATGGCATAGACCACCCTCATCCTGCCCTCCATCAGTTTCAGGAAATATTCCACTCTATGCAATTAGTTTTATCTTCTTATACCGAATTCACCATAAGACCCTCTCTATTCATTTAGAACTATTTCTTGCCATCTTTCATCATCCATCAAAAAGCCATAGCTTTCTTCATCCTGGAAGCATTTTAATAAATTGCCTTTCAGTTCGGCCAGGAACTCCTCTCTCATCCCCTTAAATTCCATATGCCGGTAAAGAGGCGATTTATTAAAGCTGCCTATCTGTCCTATGCTTGAAAGCATTTCTTTCATTGTTGAAATTACCGTATCTGCATCTTGTTCCATTGTTGCAATATCAAGCCTGGAAAACACTTCATAATATTTCCCCATATCAAAGCACCTTGCCAGTTCTTCCTGCTTCTTAACCAGCATATGCGCCTGGTCCATCTCCTTTTGAATGACTGCCAGCATATACATTCCGTGGAGCGCCCCGCTTGCCAGCTGATAATATGAGAAAAGAAGTTCCTCATAGACTTTATATGCCTCGGGGATACGGTTTGTCTTACTGTAAATCTGCGCCTGTTTCATTTTCCTTACCGGATCCTGCACGGAGAAATATTTCAGACATTCCTCCGCCTTATCATATCTCTTTTTTCGCAAATAGAAGCCTGATAATGCATCGGCCCCACGGCGGCGGATTATTTCATCATTACTTTCCAGCCCACGGATATACAGGGAACAGATATATTCATCATATTCATCTGCATCAGACAGCTCCTGCAGGATACGCTGCGCATCCAATATTACTGCCAGCTGAAAACCCAGCTGTTCACAGTTCGGATACTGTTCCAGTTTCTTCTTTACCCACAGAAACACCTCATTGTAAGGTTTTTCCTTTAGCATGGAATCCACTTCACAAACAAGCGCTTCTATTTCCTCTGCTGTCAGTTCATCACAAAATGACAATAAAATATCTGTTGTAATGCCCAATAGCCTGGCAATAGGTGCTAACAGCGTGATATCCGGCATAGAAACTCCATTTTCCCACTTATTGACCGCCGGCGCAGTTACACCAAGCCGGCCCGCCATCTCTTCCTGTGTCATACATTTACTTTTCCGGTGTTTACGGATTACCTGCCCTAACTGCATATCGTATGCCTCCTGTTTTTTGCATTGGCCTTTGCTGATTTAATAATAGCAGACAGATACAGTCATTCACAACTGAACAGGCGTTAAGTATCTTTCAAAAAAATGAACCAGCGCTCATACCGCTTCCATCTATTGTACCATTTAATACTTAGGGGTAATTATATAAAACCAGATAATAGAGTAGAGAAATAATTGCTAAGAATTATTTCCCTCTCGTTGGACCGCACATACGGGTCTCGTATACGGCTCTACAACTTATATTCCAACTTATCTTAGATAATAATTTAAAGGATTGAGCAAACCGGCTCCGTCCTTTATTTTTGTTTCAAGCACCATTGGACTAATGATAAAATTAACTATATTCATCCCACTCTGTCTGTACCATCCAAGGCTTGAGTTTGCAACTTTATAGATTGATTCATGGTCAAATTTACATTTATATTTTCTATTCATGCAACATAGATTTTTATAAATGGTCTTGGACGTTTTCCATTGTTTCATTACAATCACTCGAATTTTATGCCTCAGCCATTGACCGAAATCATCCATAAAACCTTTCATCATTCCGATTCGGAAATAGTTAATCCAACCTCTTACAATCTCATTCACCCGCTTAATTGTTGCCACAAGTGGCCGAGCAATTGCTTTACTTCTTTTGAGGTATTCACTTAATTTCTGTTTTAACTTCTTTTTCTTTTCTGTGGTTGGCTTGACTTTCCACTCCCCACTATTTTTCAGAAATGTAAACCCTAGATATTTACTTCTCGTTGGTCTGACTACTTTTGTCTTGGTTGCATTTACCTTTAGAAACAGTTTCCTTTCTATCCAATCTGTAATGGATTCCATTACCCTATTGGCTGCCATTTCACTTTTCGTAAATACCATTGTGTCATCAGCATACCTTGTAAAACGTAGTCCTCTCTGTTCTAGTTCCTTATCTAACTTATCAAGATATGCATTAGATAGTACGACTGAAAGTGGACCTCCTTGCGGCACACCAGTCATTGTTGCCTGTTCCAGCCCTTTCTCCATTACTCCCGCTTTCAGATATTTCCGAATCAGGTTCAATGTGGTACTGTCGTTTATTTGTTCTCTAAGAATCTGAATCAGTTTGTCATGGTTTACTTTATCAAAGAATTGCTCTATATCAATGTCTATTACCCACTCATATCCCTCGTTCAGATACTCCAATGCTTGTTTTATGGTATCATGACAGCTTCTTTTTGGTCTGAAACCATAGCTAAAGTCACTGAATATTTCTTCGTATATTTCTATAACAGGCTGAGCGACAGCTTGTTGTATCACTCTATCTAAGACCGTTGGAATCCCTAGTGGTCTCTGCTTTCCATTATCTTTTGGGATATAAACTCTACGCACTGGCTTTGGCATGTATGTTCGGTTTTTAATTGACTGAATGATTCTGTCTTTATTTTCCTTGATATACTCACCAAGTTCCTCGACTTTCATTCCATCTACTCCACCTTCGCCTTTGTTCGCCACTACTTTCTTATAGGTACTGTTTAGATTTTCCTTTGATGTAATCACATCCATTAATTCCATTGTTGTTACTCCTCTAGTTATCACAAAATTTATGCATATCATCCCTCTCGATATCAATGGTATTCCCCGGCTTACGTTCCTACTTTTCCCATCCATCTGATTTCTGACTGATGCATGATTTCTTAATAACGATTTGTACTATAAATCGTTTCAGTCCTTCGGCTTTCACCTACTATGACATCATCTGACTCCCACCCTAAACCTTTTTCGACCACATCTATTGATGTGTGGGTAGGGCCCTCCCAAGGGTAAGGCACTAATCTTTCGTTCCACAACCTCTTGATTTACAACTTTGGTTATACGTTTACCTTTTGGGCTTCGGTTTGTGTTGCAACCTTACCCACCTCATTGCCTTATCAAGTTTCTGTTCGTAGGCTCAAGAACTTTGCTACACCACTTCCTTCATCCATACCATTACTGATACCAACTTGTGGTTCGCTACACTTGGCGGTAAATACCCGTGGCTAGACTTTCACTAGCTAGATTAGTGCCATGCCTGGCACACAACAAAGGGAAAGGCCCAGAAAGATGGCTTTGCCCTTCGTAACTATCAACTTATCTTATTTCAGTTTTTTGAGTTTACACAAACAATGAAACGGTCTCGATTGAAGCACTTAGTACCATTCTTTGGGGATTTACTTCTAAAAATTGTGTGAATATTTTAAATAATTTTTTCCCTAAAGAAATGTAACACACAAAATATTAGTTTCATTTCATTTTCATTAAGTAAGTTACTACTGACACTCAACTGTATGATAAAATTGTCAGTTAAACGATATTGATTTTAATAAATACTTTAGACTGTCCATGTCAATTTTATATTTTAGAGTAAATCCGATTATTGGCTCATCTCTATTACTCTCGTTATGTAGCAACTGTAACTTGGCTAAACATGCCTCTTTTTCTTTAGCTGCTGCTTCACTATCACCTTCTAGCTGATATTGAGTTAGCGCATAATAGGCTTTTTGTTCTGTTTGAGATATAAAGTGAGAAAATTGACATTCGTAGGCAATTATTGTAAATATAAAAGAAAAAGCAATCAGCAAAAGTGCTTTTTTAATACATTTCAGATGTTTTCTTACTTGTGGTACAATAATAGTTATAATACCCAATATAAATAAAAACTCAAATAAACTCACAGCATTATAAAAATTTGAAGTAAATGTGTCATATTGAAATGCGTCTCCTGTTTCTGCGAGCTGCTGAATTTTATTATATAACTCTATAAACGGAAGATTTGGACAGTAGCTCCAAATGCTAGAAATAATATCATCATTTATCGTAAGTAATATTTGATCCCCTCTGAAGTAATACGTTATAGGAATTAGATTTGCAACAAAATGAACTATTTTCTGTGTAGCATATATCAAAACTAAAACTATTACCAAAACCAAAAGACTAGACGACTTCAAATATTCTATTAATTGTTTTTCAAAGGTTGAAAGCGGTAAATATATACCTTTTCTTCTTCTAAAAACTATATTGTCGCGCTTTACAAATAAATTTTTTTTAACATGATTCCATAATTCTTTGCCTACCAGAAAATAAACCACTAAAGTTATTATCAAAAATTCAATAAAGGGCCAAAAGAATATGTTCCAAATACTAGCAATATTGTTTCCCACCTCAAAGACTTCCATAATATATTTTCCTCCTAGTGTAATAACTAGTTGTTATTAGCAGTTTAGTTATGTGAAGTATCCTTTTTATGAAAGCACAATTTTAGGATAAAGAGACTTCAA
>NZ_JAJFEB020000037.1:0-25401 GCF_020709765.2 Clostridium pacaense | reverse complement strand
CTAAACATAAAAAGGGCCCTTTTCATAGAATTGGGGCGGGATTTTACAAATCCCACCCCAACTATTGACAAAGAGCCAAAAAGTTAAAATCCAGGAAATCCCTTTCCTCCCACACATACGGCCGATTCTGCAGCAGAATAAACTGGTCGTATGGTTGAAAGTCCGGGATTCCCTGGATTTTCTATTTTACCTGTCAATCTGGACCGTAATCCTACAGCACCTTGCTGAGGAAGGATTTCAGTCTCTCATTCTTCGGATTCCCAAAGAACTCCTCGGGAGCGGCTTCCTCCATGAAGTACCCCTCATCCATGAACATGACGCGGTTGGCAACCTCCCTGGCAAAGCCCATTTCATGGGTAACCACCACCATGGTCATCTTTTCCTTGGCAAGGTCGCGCATAACGCTTAAAACCTCGCCCACCATCTCGGGGTCCAGGGCGGATGTGGGTTCGTCAAAGAGCATCACATCCGGCTTCATGCAGAGCGCCCGCACAATGGCAATACGCTGTTTCTGGCCGCCGGAGAGCTGGCTTGGGAATGCATGGGCCCTGTCAGCCAGGCCAACCCGCTCCAGAAGCTGCATGGCTTCTGTCTCCGCCTCCTGCTGGCTTTTTCCCTGCAGTTTCATGGGGGCGAGGGTCAGGTTCTTCATGATGTCCATATGTGGGAACAGGTTGAACTGCTGGAACACCATCCCCATCTTCTGGCGGTGCTTGTCAATATTGACCTTGGGGTCCGTGATATCCGTGCCTTCAAAGAAAATATGTCCCTGGGTGGGTTCCTCCAGAAGATTGAGGCATCGCAGGAAGGTGCTCTTGCCGGAGCCGGACGGCCCCACCACGAAAACCACGTCACCCTTGTATATATTTACATTAATGCCCTTTAATACATGGATGCTGCCAAAGCTCTTGCCCAGGTCCTGTACCCGGATTAACGGCTCGTTATTCATATTAGCGCTCATTCTGCCTTAACCTCCTCTCCAGAATCTGAATCAGCTTTGTAAATATCATGACAATGATAAGATAAATCAGGGCAACTGCAATCAAGGGCATGAACGCGCTGTATGTCCTGCTTCGGATGATGTCGCCGCCCTTGGTCAGATCCTGGATTGCGATATATCCGGCCACGGATGTCTCCTTTAACAGGGAAATGAACTCGTTGCACAAGGTGGGCAGCACGGTCTTAAATGCCTGGGGCATGATGATATACCACATGGTCTGGGCATAATTAAACCCAAGGCTCCGTCCTGCTTCCATCTGGCCCGCGTCAATGGACATGATGCCGCTTCGGAATATCTCAGCCACATATGCGCCGGAATTGATGCCAAAGGCCAGGATGGCCACCAGGACCTTGTCAATCCTGACACTGCCAAAGAGCACGAAATAGATGATTAACAGCTGTACGATTACAGGTGTGCCGCGGATTACGGTCAGGTACACTTTGCAGATGGCATTTAACAGCTTCAGCTTGTGGGTCTTTTCGTAGGTAGAGCGTATCATGCCCACGATAAAGCCCAGGACAATTCCCATCAGGCAGGCAAAAAGTGTAATAATCAACGTTGTCTTGAGACCGTCTGTCAGATACTTCCAGCGGTTCTCAGAAACAAAGTTCAGGTAAAATGCATCTGTAAACGTGTTCCACATGCTCATCATCCTCTGCTCTCTATTCTATAGTTAACCCGTAAAAACTGCCGCAGCCTGCCGGAACAGATCCTGTTTCCTTCCCGCAGCCTGCGGCAGTCCAATACCGGCCCATTATGCCAATGCCGGCACTCTCATGTCGTTATGTCAGTAGTCCCGGCTGATTATTCCGCCTTGATGTACTTGGCAACAATCTCATCCAGGGTTCCGTTATCCTTAAGGGTCTTTAATGCGCCGTTAATCTTCTCCAGCAGCTCGGTGTTGCCCTTCTTGACAGCGATTGCATATTCCTCATCGGTGAAGGATTCCTCAAGGATCTTCAGGCCCTCGGTCTGTGCAACAAATGTCTTGGCCGGCTCGCCGTCGATTACAACAGCGTCAATCTTGCCCTGGCTTAATGCCTGGACAGCCTCAAAGCCCTTGTTGTAACGCTCTACGGTGGTGCCGTCTGCTTCCAGGTCAGACACATAGATGTCGCCTGTGGTTCCCTGCTGTACGCCTACGATAACGCCTGTCAGGTCATCCGGGGAAGCGATTGCGCTGTCTTCCTTTACGATGATCTTCTGGGAAGCCTTTGCATAAGTATCAGTGAAATCCACGGACTGCTTACGGTCTTCCGTCACAGTCATGCCTGCCAGGCCCATATCAGCCTTGCCGGAAGTAATCTCAGGAATGATGGAATCAAATGCAATGTCCTCAATCTCCAGTTCCATGCCCAGCTCGTCAGCAATGGCCTTTGCAATCTCTGCGTCGATACCGACGATTTCCCCGCCGTCATGGAATTCATATGGCGGGAACTCTGCGTTGGTTGCCATCACCAGTACACCGCCAGCTGCTTCTGTCCCAGCTGCCTCTGCGCTTGTTTCCTCTGTCTTCTCAGCTGCGGTTGTATCGGCTGCATCAGCATTTGCAGTCGTATCAGCTGCTGTGGTCTCTTTTGCACCGCCTCCGCATGCGGTCAGGGAAGCTGCCATAAGTGCTGCCATGGTCAATGCTAAAACTTTCTTCTTCATAATTACTCTCCTCTTTTCTTTTATGCATCAAAATGCATAACTATAAAAAAATTATTAACGTTTTATATTATAAAGCATTTTTAAAGTTTAGCAAGAGGAAAATACGGGAATCCGCCTTATTTTTATAATTTCCGATGTTTTTCCGGCCATTCCCGGCTGCACGGGCATATTGCCAGCTGCTCCCAGCTGCCTAGGCATATTGCCAGCCGCTCCCGGCTGCACGGTCATCTTACCGTCTGTTCCCGGCAGGACGCCTGTCAGCCGGACTTCTGTCCTGCCGCCAAGAGGAGATGCTTGGCCAGGACCGCCGTGGTCACCGCGCCGACGCCTCCCGGGACAGGGGTTGCCATGGATGCGGCACCGGAAATGGAGTCCATATCCACATCCCCGCACAGCTTCCCGTTCTCATCCACATTGATGCCCACATCAATCACAACCGCGCCCTGGCCCACATACCTCTTATCCAGCATCTTGGCCCGCCCCGCGGCAGCCACCAGGATTTCCGCGGACCGGCAGGTGCCCTCCAGGTCCGCTGTCCTGGTATGGCAGATGGTGACGGTTGCATTTTCCTTGAGCATCAGCATGGACAGGGGACGGCCCACCACCATGCTGCGTCCCACAATGGTAACGCGTTTTCCGCTTATGGCAATCCCGTTGGCCTTCAGGACCTCGATGACAGCTTCCGCCGTACATGGGGCAAATCCCGTGCCGTCCCCTGCAAATACCTTTGCGATATTGGACGGCGATATCCCGTCCAGATCCTTTGCCGGGTCAATCATCCGTTCGATATCCGCCTCACAGATCTGTTTTGGAAGGGGGCGCAGCAGAAGGATTCCGGTCACATCCTCATCCTGGTTGATGTTCCTGAAGGCTTCCTTAAAATCCTGGTCGCTTATGTCCGCGGGGAATACATAGGACTGCACCCTCAGCCCAAAGCCCTCCATTTTTTTGATGGCCCCCCGCTCATATGACATGTCATCCGGGCGTTCCCCCACCCTGACGATTGCCAGCTTCGGTACATTTCCCCCCAGTTTTTCAAGCATCCTGGCTGCCTGTTCCTTTATCTTTGCAGATACCTCTGCGCCTTTCAGTAATTCCATGGCTGTCTTCCTTTCTGACTTTCTGAAAATGTATGTTCTTTTACACGCCCCGGGCCTGTCCGGACATGCATCCCTCCCGGCGCAGCCCCTATCTCAGCTGATCCAGCACCTTGGCGTAAATCCGGTCCGCCCACGCTGTCCCCTCTTCAATCAGCTTCCCGGCCCTTGCGTTCAGTTCCTCCGCCTTCTCCCTGTCCTTCATGGATCTGGTGTTAATATACACATTCATGACCGCTCCTAAAAGCGCGGTGCGGATAAACTGCACGCCCACGCCCACATCGCTGACCGCAAGGCGGCTGCCCTTGTCCCCAAGGATTTCAAGGATACCCAGCATGGCAGACGCATGTTCCATGATCTCAAGGGGAACAAGGCTGGCATCCAGAAGACGCTCTTCCATGACCGTTTCCTTATAGGCCTTTTCTTCCTCCGTGGCAGACGGAAGTCCGTAGCACTGTGCCAACGGCGCAAATACTTCTGCGTCCCGGTCAGCCAGCGTGACAAAGACAGCCTGAAGTTCCTGCATCCGTCCGAGAAGTTCCTTTATCTCTTCTTCCACGCCCGCGTACTTTTTCTTTCCAATGGTCAGGTTCGCAACCATCTGTCCCAGGGCATTGCCCAGGGCGCCTGCCAGGGCGGAAGCCCCTCCGCCGCCCGGTATGGGTTCCTTGGATGACAGGACCTCCAGGAATCCTTCTATTGTTTTCTGTTCAACCATTCTGTTCTCCTTCCTTTATCCTTTTGTTCATATTGGACTGCAGTCCGATTCTGTCACGATGTCACACAATCTTAACCCCCATCAGCTTGGCAAGTTCCGCTGCCTGGAAAAGATTCACCTTCACACCTGCAAGCTCCGTATACTGGTCTGATACCATTATATTGTCAATGGTGCAGTCTGACAAGTCCATTCCTCTCAGCATGGTCCTGAAAAAATCCACGCTGGTGAAATCCGTCCTGGAGCATATGGTTTTCTTGAACCTGACCTCGGACAGGAACGCCTCCCTTAAGCTGCAGCCCGTAATCTCTGAGAATTCCCAGTAAGCCATGGAAAAATTGGCGTACCGGAACTGGCTGTCCGTCAGCTTCACCCACTTAAAGCTTGCATTGGAAAAACGGCTTCCATCCCCTTTGCAGCCCTCTGCCCTTGTATTTTTCCAATAGCTGTCCACAAAAGAGCTGTTGGAAAAATCACATTTATCAAACACCACATTGCAGAAGGATGCCCCCGTAAAATCACAGTCCGTGAACCTGCATCTTACGAAATGGACGGAATCAAATTCCAGCTTCTGCCCACTGACGGAGTCAGCTGTTTCATCCGTGTATGTCCGGTCTGATACAGGCCATTCCTCTGCGGCCGCCTGCAGGATTTCTTCTGTTAACATAGTCTTCCCCCTATCTGTTGGACTTGGCGCAGAGTTCCTCCACATCCAGGCGTATGACCGCTGTCAGCTTAAGCATGGGGTCCGGGTATTCCCACCGTCCGCCTCCCGCCATGTGTTCCATGATGCAGTCCAAGCCATGGCGTTTCTCCTCCGGGTCATCCACCATGGTAATCCTTCCCTTGCCCACAATGCTGCTGTATTCAAACGAAAAACCGCATGCCTCATCTGCCGTCACCAGGCGGTGGTCCGTATCCATCTCAAAACCAGCGTATCCATTCTGGCGTATCAGATCAATCTTACGCCCCTGGGCTGCGCCGTGAAAGTAAAATGCCTTCCCGGCCTTGTCATATCCGAAATTCACAGGCACGATATATGCACATGCCCCATCTGCAAAAGCAATCCTCATGCACTGGCAGGCATCGATGATTTCCTGTATCCGGTCACTATCCGTGATTTCCCTGTCTTTTCTTCTCATGTCCGTTTCTCCCTGTATTGATTTGTCAAACCATTGTCTCATCCAAAAGCCGTTTCAAAAAGTATTCCCTGTTGTTTATGAACATTTCCGTTACCTGGTAGCTCTCCGTCTCCTCATAGCTTACCGGTTCCAGCTTACCGTTGTCAAAGGACAGGATCTGGGCCTCCGGTATGCCGAGGAGGATGGGTGAATGGCTGGCAATGATGAACTGCGCCCCGCCTGCCGCCAGCTGGCAGATATGGATCAGCAGGGTCAGCTGCCTCTGGGGCGAAAGGGCTGCTTCCGGCTCGTCCAGGATATACATCCCTTTTTCCTCAAAGGTATTCTGCATCAGGGCCAGGAAGCTCTCGCCGTGGGACTGTTCATGAAGCGAACGTCCTCCGTACCTTTCATAATACCACTTAGGGTCGTCCCCGTCCCTGTATTCCTCTATCTGGGTAGCAACATTATAAAAGCTCTCCGCCCTCAGGAAAAAACCATGCCTTGGCCTGTGTACCCCTTTAATCAGGGTAATGGCGCCGTAAAGCTCCGAATGTGTCTGTCTGGTGGCAAAGTTAAAATTCCTGCTTCCTCCCTCAGGATTAAATCCATAGGCCACCGCAACCGCTTCCAAAAGCGTGGATTTCCCTGTTCCGTTTTCCCCCACGAAAAAGGTCACATTGCTGTGAAGCCGCAAATCCCTGATACCGTGGATTGAAGGAATATCCCTGACATAGGAATCCTCATCCACCTTATCCCAGTCAATCCTTATTTCCCTGATAAACATATCTGACTGTCCCATTCCATGCATCTCCCCTGTGAACACCGCGCCCTTAAACCTGTATCCGCGCCCTGCTGCCCCCGCTCTTTTCCTTCACCACCACAATCTGGCGCTCAATCCGTTCCTTTAATTCCGTTACATGGGAAATGATTCCCACCAGCCGTCTTCCCTCTGCCAGGTCCCCCAATGCCTTCATTGCAAGGTTCAGCGTATCCTCGTCCAGGGAGCCGAAGCCCTCGTCCACGAACATGGTGTCCAGGCGTATGCCGCCTGCCGCGGACTGGATTTCATCGGACAGCCCCAGGGCCAGGGACAGGGATGCCTGGAAGGACTCTCCTCCTGACAATGTCTTGACGCTGCGCTGGGTGCCGTTGTAATGGTCAATCACGTTCAGGCCAAGGCCGCTTTTTCCGCGGTTATCCTCCTCGGTGCACCGCTTCAGCTCGTACTGGCCCCCGCTCATCACCATGAACCTGGTATTGGCCCGTGCGATGATCCGCTCAAAATACGCCATCTGTACATATGTCTCAAACGTGATTTTTTCCTTTCCGCCCACTTCGCCCGAAGCAGTATCGGACAGGGATTTGACCCAGGTCCACTGCTGCTGTATTTCCTCCATGGCGTCCTTCTGCTTCAATATCCGTCCGTATGCGGTGCGGTTGGTTTCCAGGCGGTGATGGATACGGCTCTTTGTCTGTTCCTGTGATTCCAGTTCAGCCCTTACCCTGCCCTGGGCAGCGGATAGTTCCTCCATCTGCCTGCCCAGTCCCAAAGCAGTCACTTCCCCGTCTATCCTGGCATCCTCCAGCTGCGCCCTCAGAGCTTCCATGCGCGACCTGGCATCGGCAACCTTCTGGTTTACTTCATGATATACTTTCTCCGCTTCCCTGTAGGCCTTTTCCCCGGCCTCAAAAGCCGCCCGTTTGCCAGCCAGTTCCTCCTGGGCCTGTTTCCTGTCCTCAAAGGGAAGTTTTCCAGCCAGTTCCTTTATCTGATGTTCCAGGCCTTTTTCCCGTTCTTCTGCTTCAATAAGAAGTTTCAGGGCCTCCTGCTTCCTCTCCCCTGCTTCCTCCAGGGATTTCTGATGGCCCACACGCCCTTTCTCCAGTTCTTCCTTATGTTTCAGGCGGGCGCGGCAGTCCGCGGACCGCTTTTTCGCAGCCGTTTCCTGGCGGGCCAGCTGGTCCTTAAGTTCTCCCAGCATGTCCTCCCAAACTTTGAGGAAATGCTGCCGGCCCCCAGGGCTGGCAGCATTGCCGGATGGACTACTGACCGCCCCTTCATCCGCCCTGCATTCTGCCTGGTTCAGGCGTTCCCGCCACGATTCCTTCCAGGACCCTACCTCGGCATCAATCTGCTGCCTCATCCTGGTATAACGCGTCTCCAGGCCGCCTGCCAGCCTTCCGGCCTTAAGGCTTAGTTCCGAAGCCTCCCTGGTCCTGGCTTCAGAATCCTTTGCGGCCTGGTCAACCAGTTCCTTTGTCACATCACCGTCAGAATAAGGGCCTTGGAAGATGGTTTCGGGCTTCATCCCGCCCGGAACCGCGTCTGCCCGGACCTCACCTGCCCAGACCGCGTCTGCCCGGACCTCACCTGCCTGTCCTGCGTCTGCCCGAATCTCATCTGCCCGTCCTGCGTCTGCCCGAATCTCATCTGCCCGTCCTGCGTCTGCCCGAATCTCACCTGCCCGTCCTGCGTCTGCCCGAATCTCATCTGCCCGTCCTGCTCCTGCCGGAGCCGGATGCACGGTGGAACCGCACACCGGGCATGGTTCGCCCTCTGCCAGTTCCCTTGCCAGGATTCCGGCCTGGTTGTCCAGGAAACGCTGGTACAGGCTTCTGTATACCTGGTCCGCCCTGCGCCGCTTCCCGTCCGCCTCCCGGTAGAGTTCCTGGGCCTGCTCCAGGTTTTTGCGCTCCCTGTGGTATTCTGAAAGCTCCCTCACAAGGGAATCCACCCTTATCCTGTACTCTGCCAGCTTCTCAATGGCTGACCGGGATGCCTGGTAATCCTCCCCGGCCGTCTTAAGGTCCGCCAGTTCATTGTCATCCTTTAAAAGCTGTTCCCGCCACCGCGCTTCCTCCTCCTGGGTCCGGAGCGCCATGGCCTTTAGCCCGGCAATCCGCTTAAGGCATTCTTCCCGGCCCGCGGTCAGGCCGTCATACTGTACGTATGACTTCATGGCCTCTTCCATCTTTGTGATGGTGACCATCAGGATATCCCGCTCTGCCTGGCCTTCCTTTTCCTTATTATAATTGCATTGTGCAGCCGCCAGCCTGGGAGCCTCCCTGTCCAGGACCAAACGGGCTGCTTCCATGTCCTTTAGCGCCTTTGACGCTGACTGCGCCTTTCCAAGCTTCAGTCCCAGGGCGGACATCTCCTCACGGATGGCCTTCATCCTCCCGTCTGCGGCATGTTCCTCTTCCACGTCCGCCGTAATCATCTGTTCCAGCAGCTCCAGCATAACCTCAAGGCTTCCTTTTTGTGCTTCCTTCCACCGGATTGCCAGGTCCGCCCTCTCTTCGCCGGGAATGACGCCATCCGTATACTGCCCAATGCTCTTCCTGGTATCTGCATACTGCCCATACAACGCCTTGGCCTGGTCCTTTAACTTCTCCTGGAACTGCTGGTAGGGCCTGGTTCCGAAAATCTCGCGGAATATGGTTCCCCGGTCCTCCGTCTTACCGGAAAGCAGTCTTGAGAAGCTGCCCTGTGCCAGCATGGCAATCTGGGAAAACTGTTCACGGCTCAGCCCCAGCAGGGTTTCAATCTCCTGGGTCACGGCCTTGTCCCCCGTAATCACGCGTCCGTCCGGCATGCGCAGTTCTGCATCCGGCTTCTCCTTTGTCTCCCCTTCTCCCCTCTGCTTTGCCCGCATATATTCAGGATTGCGCCGCACACAATATCCTGCCTCATTGTACACAAACGACATTTCCACAAATGTCCTTGCGTCCATGGGCGCATATTTGCTCCGCAGCATCTTTGGCCTGCGTGCCTCTCCGCTGGCATTTCCATAGAGGGCAAATGTAATGGCATCAAATATAGTGGTCTTTCCCGCGCCTGTATCGCCTGTAATCAGATACAGGCCCCGGTCCCCTAAGGCATCCATATCCAGTTTCATTTCCCCTGCATATGGCCCGAATGCGGATATGGTTAATTGTGTCGGTCTCAATGTACATCCTCCCAGATCATTTCCATCAGTTTTAAGGAAAACTCCCTCTGCCGGTCACTCATGGGCTGGTTATTCTGAAGTTCATACAACTCCCCGAACAGCTCCATGGGCGATTTGCGTATCTCCCCCGCCTTATCCACGGACTGCCCCGACCTGGTGCGCTGGTTGTCATAATCCAGCTTCATCACATTGGGGTAGATGGACCGCAGCTTCCCTATGGCATCCAGTATGTCCTCTTCATCCGTCAGGGTGATATGCAGGTAGTCATCCACCGCGGTCCCCTGGTAAAATCCCAGGTCCGTCACCTGTTCATAGCTTCCTTTTATATTGCGCATATCGTGCAGCGGCTTAAGGGGCCTGGTGAATACGGTCACATTTCCCTTTTCCAAAAGTTCCACTACGGTTACGGACTTCTTATGTGCTGCTTCGGAAAATGAATACTTAAGCGGGGTGCCGCAGTAGCGCAGGGTATCCCTGCCAATCCTCTGGGGTCCATGGATATGCCCCAGGGCCACATAGTCAAAATCCCGGAACCAGTCCGCGCCCACCTGCTCCAGCCCTCCGATGGACAGTTCCTCGGAGTCACAGGCCGAGGCCCCCATGACAAACTGGTGGGCCATCAGGATATTGCGTTCCCCGGGCCTGAAGCCATCCTCTGTCATGTGCGTCAGGGCACAGCCCACCCCATCATCAAAGCCCTGGATTTCCTCATCCGGGAAACAGCGCCGTACCATGGCCGGCTTTATGAAGGGCAGCATATAGATATATACACTGCCGTAAGCATCCTTAAGCTCCACCGGCTCCACATGGCCGTCATACACCGGGGCCATATGCACCCCTCTGCCCACCATCAGCTTCCCGCCAAAGGCCAGACGCTCCGGGCTGTCGTGGTTCCCGCTGATTACAAACACAGGCACGCCGCTGTCAGCCAGGCTGGTGAGAAATGCATCAAATACCTGAACCGCCTCAGCAGGAGGCACCGGCTTATCGTATACATCGCCTGCAATCAGCACAGCCTCCGGCTTCTCCTGGCCGATGATGGACAGTATCTCATTCAATATATATTTCTGATCCTCCAGCATGGGAAATTCATTGACACGTTTCCCGATATGGAGGTCAGACAGATGGATCAGCTTCATATATCTTCCTTCCTATTATTTCCTTATTCCCCAATATCCACACCATTGTACCCAACATCATACCACGCTAGCCACATCCATTACAAGCATTTCCATTGCATGGAAATGGACTCTGTGGTAAATTAATACCATGACCCTAGAATCATGGTACGGGTACATGTGCCGGAACATATGATGATAACATGTCACATAAAAATATCAGACAACGAGGTGAACCAATATGAATCCAATGCTTATCCTACAGTTAAGACCAGCCTGGGAACAGTTTAAGGGCAACCACCCAAAGCTGCTGAATTTTGTAAAGGCAGCCTCCAAAGACAGCTTCCTGGACGAAGGCTCGCTGATTGAAATCAGCGTCACCAACAGCGCCGGAAAGACCATTGCATCCAATGTACGTGTGAAGGGGGACGACCTGGCCTTTCTGTCCGCACTAAAGGATGTGCTGGAAGGGGATTAACGGGACTATCAGGACTCTATGAGTCAGATGAGCCAGGTACGCACATCCATGGTGTAAACGCAGATAGTGAAACATAAAAAGCGGCGTCAGACGGTTCCCGGTAGTTAGGAATCATCTGACGCCAGCTTTTTATTTATATCGTTCCTCAAGAAACTCCCATTGGTCCTTTCTGTCTCCGTGTTCAAAAAGGAACTGTTCAACCGGGCAGACTTTACTATCGTCCTTGGAGGATTTCACAAGGGGGATCACCTCTTCATAAGTAACAGCAATCCCTCTTTCATTCAATATCCTCAACCCGCCTTCTGATACCCTGGCTGCATGGCATTCCCTGATGGGAATCTGCTCCGCCATGATTCCCATGGCAATGCCGGCCTGATTGGCATAGAGGACCAGATTTCCGGTTCCAGTCAAACCGCCCTCATAGTATGCATGATACATGCCTGCCACCGGGCTTTTGTCTGTTTCCCATATGATGCTGCCGGAATCATCGGTCAGGATTGCAAGGGCTTCCCTGGTTGACACCTTCTGTAACAAATCCTCTCTCATCATGTCACCTGCTTTCACCTTTACAGCCTGTCAGCCGCCTCCTTGATCCTTCTTAATCCTTCCATGACAACCGCCCTGGGCGCTGCAAAGTTAAACCTCATGAACCCGCTTCCTTCTTTTTCCCCAAAGGTGGTTCCGTCATTTAACAGTACCTTGGCATCCTTAAACATGAAGTCTTTTAATTCCTTCTGTGTTTTGAAGCCAAGGCCGCGGCAGTCCATCCAGATCATGAAGGTTGCTTCCGGATTAACTGCATGGATTTTGGGGATGTTATTGTTGATGTACGCAACCGCCTGGTTCTTCGTCTCATTTAAGTATGCGACACACTGGTCCGCATAGTCATCCCCATGGTTATAGCATGCCATCAATGCAACATTTCCAAATATATTGCGTCCCATGCCCTTTTTGTAAGTCTGCTGGTTCATCATCCTGCGGTAGATTTCTTTATTATGCGTAAACCATGCAGCGGTACGGAAGCCAGCCACGTTGAAGGTCTTGGCAGGGTTGATGAATGTCACGGAATGGTTGGCAAATTCATCTGAGATGCCGCAGAACGGAACAAATTCATGTCCGTCGAAAATGATATCCGCATGGATTTCATCCACACCGATCATCACGTGATTGCGGATACACAGCTCTCCCATCCTTACCAGTTCCTCCCTGGTAAAGCATCTGCCGGTTGGGTTCTGGGGATTGCAGATAAAAAGGATTTTTACCTTGGGGTCCGCTAATTTTCTTTCCAGGTCCTCAAAGTTAATTTCATACCGTCCGTTAATCAGGTCCATTTCATTGTAGACAAGCTGGCGTCCGTTATTTTTCACCAGGTCATGGAACGGAGGATACACCGGGGTCTGAAGGAGGATTTTATCGCCGATGCTGGAAAATTCTTCTGTAAACCAGATCATGGCCGGTATCACACATGGTGAGAAATCTATGTACTCAGGATTCAGGTCCGTATCATGCCTCACCTTATACCACCTGGCAATGCTTTCCTCAAAAGCAGTATCAATATACGGATAACCGTAGTGGTTAACCTCCACACGCTCCCTTAAGGCTTCCGTCACTTCAACCGGGCTTGGGAAATCTGTGTCCGCAATCCAGAATGGAAGTACATCCTCCGGACACAGGGACGGGTCATACTTCTTTGCATCGGTTCCTCTTCTCTCTACACCTTTATCAAAATCATATATTATCTTACTCATGATGAAATCTCCTTTTCCTTATTTAATAATAGCATATTATCGTCCATTTTAGACAATCGCATATGAAACAATCAGGTTACATACAAACATGACCACAGCCGGGACAGAACACCTTTTCACAATGTCCATGATATCCAGTTCCGCCATGCCTGAGATGGCAATCACAACGCCCGCCACCGGTGACATACAGCGCCCGATACCGGATGACAGCTGCATCGGAAGTGCAATGGTGGCAGTGGAAACACCCATCTGGGCCGTCACATCCGGCACCAGCGGACCAAAGGCATACCAGGACGCATTGCCTGAACCCAGCAGCATGCCTGCAAAGAATGTTATCATGGACATCAATGCCATGGTAATAATAGGAGCGCTCTTAACAGCTGCCAGGGTATTGGATATGATCGTGATACCGCCTAACAGTTTGATGGCTTCCGCGAAAACCGCCGCGCCGATCAGGATACTTACAACATTGGCAAATGAGTTCCCCATTGCTTTCATCACAACGCTGAAATCAGCCGTCACTTCTTTCCTGTCCCTTCTCCTTACCAGTTCCAGGATGAATACGAAGAACAGTCCGATCAGGTTGGCTGTAACCACATCCAGGCTGATGGAGGGTATGAAGCTGAACACGGTAATCAGCACCAGGGGTACGATGGGGAGCATCGCATAGCACGCGGGGCAGCTGGCATCCTGGGGCATCTGCGCCTTTACCACGGTCCCTCCGGCTGATACGTCCTTTTTGTCCATATGCCTCAGATATATGGGCAGGAATACGGCACAGATAAGGATAAGTATGGCTGCGGTCTTCCCCTGGTAGGTAAGGAAATAATCCATCATGGGCATTCCAACCACATTCTCTGCTGCAAATATCGCGCTTGAATCATTGGGGCCCCAGTCGACAAAGCCACACATGATCATGACCGTGGCAGCGCTCAGTTTACTGATTCCCAACGAGGTAAGTATGGGGAATGCAATAGCCATTAAAAGCATGGCCAGGCCTGCGTGGCTTGTGATTACCAGCTTTAACAGGGTGCCGATGATAAAGAGCATGCTTAAAACAATATATGGGTTCTTAATCTTCGATAATGGCTTGGTTGCCAGGTATGCCAGCTTTGTGGACGCCCCGATATGGGACATGTAAACAGCGTATCCTGTTACCATCATCAGGGTCAGTCCAACGCCGGATGCATTGGACTTAAATGCATTGGCCGCATAAGCGAACACATCTATGACAGCATTTCCGGTAGTCTTATCCCCCATGATTGAATGACCGCCAATGATAGCCGATATCAGCAGGATTGCCATACCTGATACCAGGAATACAAATACAGAATTATACTTTTTGATTACCAGCGTTGCAACTATTACTATGTATAGCAGCGTTAATATCACAGCTATGGTATTATTCATTCTACCTCTCCTGTCTCTTGCGGAAGGACTGTTTTTATGTTCCGGAAAATAATACAGATTCCACAATTCTTTCATGATTAGTTTTTCCCAAACCGGCCTGCAGTACCGGTTTGTGTAATGATACAGGTATACAGGACTAAGGTTTATTGTTTAGATTCTTAACCTTTAGTTTAGTATGTATACCTCTTGTTTAGATTCTAAACCTTTTAATATCTATTGTCAATATTATTTATACACTTTGTCAATATGCACGAATATGATACCTATATTTTGTGCAATATATCTAATTTTATTCTTATAAAATAAAATGCTCCCTTATACCGCCTGCCCGGAAAGCAGCAAAGGAGCCGCAGCAACCGCTGCGGCTCCTCAACCGTCTTATCAGTCATATATCCCTATGGGATTCGTGCCATAGGGTTCTTACTATAGGGTTCTTACTATAGGGTTCTTATTATGGGCTTCTTACCACATACTTCTGCTATTTATCTCTTCCTGGCCTTCTTCTTTTCATTCCTCTTATCCTGGACCTTGCGCCTTATATCCAGCCATGCCTCAAGCACGCGGAACGTGGTATTGATTTCATCCTCGGAGAACTGTTCCCTGACCACATCCATTGACTCGCCAAACCCTACCTCATCGTACCTGCGGTGGGCTTCATCCAGTTCTTTTCCTTTATCGGTCAAGAACAGATGGTAGCGGTTATCATTCTCAGGATCCACTTCCCTGTAAACCAATCCTTTGCTTTCTACCTTTTTCAGGATTTGGGAAACCGCGCCCTTGGTCTTTCCATAATCCCTTGCAAGCTCAGTCACCGTAATTCCATGGTGGTCGGCAATATGCTTTAACGTATGTACCTCTACCGAAGTATAGGCTTCACCTGTTCCATAATCATGAGGCACTTTTGTAGAGATATAAAAGTTCGAGACCTGGTGCAGTATATCGACCGCTTCTACATCGTTATATGATTTCCTTGCCTTCTCATCCATACTTATACTCCTAATCCTGCAATATACCTTATCCGCCTTACCATGAATTGTTAAAGCATTGTTAAGAGTATACTATATTTAGATATCAAAGGCAAGTTTTTATTCAGTCTGCTTCAGGTACTCCATAAACGAACTGCCATTTTGGGGCGCCTTTACACCAAAGGAATCACACACACTTGCACCCACATCAGAAAGGGTCTTCCTGGTCCCCAGCATCTTCCCGGTCACACCCTTTTTATATACAAGAAGAGGTACGCACTCCCGGGTATGCCTGCTGTGTCCGATTGCAGGATCGTTGCCATGGTCCGCCATGACCAGAAGCACATCCTCACCGGTGAGAAGGGGCAGCAGCTCCCCGATTCCCTTATCCGCTGTCTCCAGTATCCGTTCATAGACGGCCGGGGACTGGGAATGCCCGGCCAGGTCTGTTTCCTGGATATTCGTGCAGATGAATCCCTTCTCCATATGCCTGAATTCATTTATGGTGTGCTCCATGCATTTTGCAGTGGGCACGCAGGAAATGCTTTTCCCGCCGTTGTTTGCCACAATGTCCGCCACCTTTCCAATAAGGGTCACGGGTATCCCGGCGCCTGTAAGTATGGTTGGGGCCTGTACATTTTCATCAACCCCGTATCCCAGGTGAAGGCACTGGTAGCCCTGCCTGTATGATTTGGACTTTGCTGACGCGATTCCGATAAAGGTATTGTCCTTTATCTCCTCGGCGGCCCACAGATCCTCCATGGTGTTCCCGGTCCCGCCAAACACAATCACACGGCCCACTGTCACCACCTGGCGTACCAGCCGCCCAATCCCATACTCCTTTTCAAATGGAATATAATCCAGGGGAGCCGTCACATTGTAGCACATGCCCAGGTCTGCCTCCAGATTGTCTGCCACTGTCACGTAATCGTCACAGAGCACATAGCGCAGACCCTTCCGCTCAATGATTTCCGCCTTGTGCCCATGTTCCCTCAGATGGGCCGCCACCGCGTCCACCTTTTCCTGAAACGGATGGACATCGGGTTTGCGCGGGAATGTACCCATGATTTCCTGATGCCCCATAAAGGTATCGGCTCCAAAATGCATCAGCTCCGACCGGCCGAAATTGGCATCCCCTGACATCTTCATCCGGCTGCTTTCAGCGCCGTAGGCATTCATCAGCCCCAGCTTCTCCAGGTTTGGAAGCTTCATATCAGGATCATGCGCCAGGATGCTTCTCAGTGTATTGGCCCTCTCGTCCCCGGGGCGCGCTGTCACGGCATCGTCCATTGCCCCTATCCCAAATCCGTCCAACACGATTACAACAAATCTCTTCAAAATTCATCCTTCTTTCTTCCCTGGCTGTCATAAATGCCCACAATCCCAGGACACCCTTCCTGGATTCCCTTTACCAGGACCACATCGCTTCTTGTAACAAAAATCTGGAACCGGAACGCCATCACGGCCGTGTCCCCCACCGCGCATTCCTCAGATATTCCAAAATGATAGTCAATGCTCTCATCGGTGGGTGGTATCACCGTAAGCTCCCTGCTGTGCCCAAGGGACGTGCCCACCCGCACCTTCTTAACATGGGACCGCCTATAATGACCGCCTCCAAAGCAATATGCATTGCCCATGAAATTATGGGAAATCTCACTGACATATACCACGGCCGGCCTTTCCTCCAGTTCATATACCGCATGCATGGGCGTTGTCCCGCTGAGCCCATGTCCCGGCTCCCCGCAGTTGCCTCCAAACTCCGCCATCCTGTCAATGGTCCTGCAGCAGGTGGCTGACGGGGTATTGATTAACGCTATGTCAATGCCGCAGGTCTTCAGGATCTCCACCGCACATTTTACCGTCTCCAGGTTTTTGGTGGGCAGCACGTCCCCGGCCTCCCCGTCATAGAGATAGCAGGGAAATGAAGTCACGCCCTTTATCTCAAGATGGGGGCACTCCGTCTTAATCCAGATAGCGGTCTCCTTCAGTTCATCCAAATGGAATCCCGCTGTCTGCCCGGAATATATCATGTCAAAATCACCATATACCCGCAGCATCACCGCCTGCCTGCATCCAAGACCGGCTGCCGCTGCCTCGATTTCCCTGGCCTTTTCCCTGGAATAAATGGTCATTACCTCTGGTTTATATGCCACCAGTTCCTTAATGAGGGCCCCCGGCGCCTGCACCAGATGTCCCACATTTCCGATGGGAATCCGGTTTTTCATCATCACAAGGGCTTCCCTGAAATCCACAACCACCGCGCCGCTGTAACCCATTTCCACCAATGCCTTTGCCAGATATGGGTTCCGTCCAATCTGTTTTAACATGAAGTACAGCCTGATATGGTTCTGCCCTGCCTTTTGAAGGAGCCTGCGGGCATTTTCCAGAAACACATCCACATCCACCAAATAGGAATCCGGGAGTATCTTCCCCTCCTGATGAAGCATGAACGCGGTTTCCACTAATTGGGGATTCCGTCTGATTGTCTGGTCCAGAAACATCTACTTCACCCTTTCTACTGATTCCTTTATGATTCTTAAGATTGTATCCGCCCCGGCACGCATGGGGTTAATCCTTATCATGCGGTGTTCCAGGGTGGGGTCGGCTCTACGGAAGGTGCCGGAGACCCGGTAGAACATGGGAATCATCTCGTATTTTGATTCCGCGCCAACGGGATTGGGGGCAGCCCCCAGTTTCTCCGCCTCCGCCAGTACCTGTCCTGCAATGTCTTCCTGAAATTCCACCAGAAGCACCTTGGACTGGGCGTTTGCCAGAAATGCATCCCTGACCTGGGTAATCTCGCCTGCCTTCAGCCTTTTTACGCACTCCTCGCCCACCTGGGCTTGGATTGCCAGCGATACGGGCGCATAAACCAGGCCGTGGAGCACATCCAGGGCCTCATGCCCCTGGGTCTGCATCCCTCCGGAATAACTCTCCGATATGAGACGGTCTATATAGCGCTTCCTGCCCGCAATCACCCCGATGCCCTCTGGCCCCAACAGCTTGAAGGCCGAAAAACAGGACAGATCCGCGCCGCACTGCACTCCGATGTCCTTTACCTTCATTACCGCATAATTGTCATCGGTTAGGACCGGGATATCCCTTGTACGCTTGATGGTCCTGACAACCTCATGCATATCATAGCGGTCATCCAGCTTCTGCCTGGTATACTGTACCAGCGCCCCCTTGATATCAGGATGGGCATGAAGGACTGCCTCTATGTCCGCCAGGTCATTAAAATCCGCCTCCACCGGAATCAGCCCCAACATCTCAAAGGATGTGCCCGTGGTATTGTAAACCGGCGCTTTGTGCACCAGTATCTTATCCCCGCATGCCAGCATGGCGTGAAGCCCGAACCGTATGGCGCCGCTTCCGGCACCCCGGACCAGGACACATGCTTCCGTATCAAAAATACGCGCAATCACCTTTTCCACCTTGCTGGTCGTAACCGGCTTATTAAGCCCCATCACCACGCCAAGGTCACCTCTGTTTAAAAACGCGTGTCCTTCAAATTCTCTTGTAATACAATCCGTCACTTTAAACTGAAGCTTTACTGCCTCCTCAAGGGACAGGCTGTTAAGCGGATATGTCTGCATGTCTGAAACCTCCTAATCATACTGTCTGCCCAGAAGGATCCTCTTCGGATTCTCCTTTAGCAGCATGTCTATCTTCGCCTGTGTAAATCCCACTTCCAGCAGCAGGGGGATGAATACTTCAAACATATAAGCATATCCAATCCCTCCCCTGGACTTCAGGTGGGATTTCCTTGTAATATCCATGGAAAGCACCACCTGGGAAAGCATTCCCTCCTGGTCAATCCGCTTCAGGGCCTGTGCGCGGAAGATATCCGGGCAGTAATTCAGTTTTCCCACTGTGTCAAAGCCTACATTGACGCCCCTCTTCAGGACATCAAGGATAACCTCCACGTCCTGGGATAAATCCATGTGCCCAATAATGATGTCCTCCGGCCTTACCCCATGTCCAATCAGATAATCCGCCTGCTCTGCGCCCATGGTTCCCAGCGTGGTATGGGTTGTCACCGGCGCTCCGGTCCTTACAGCGGCCAGGGCCACGGCGTCAAATACCTTCTGCTCCATATCCGTCATCTGCCGGTTGCTGGTTCCGGATTCCCCAATCACAGACGCACGCATCCCCGTGTCTCCCGGTACAGACTCCCATGGGCCGTCAATACCCTGTGTCAGTTCCTGTTCCATCATAAACCCCAGTTCCTCCACAGACCGCCCGTATACACAGTCCGGCAGGAACGGCTCCTTGTAAAACCCCGTGGACACAAGAATGTTGATTCCTGTCTCCTCAGACACCCGCCTGATGTACCCCACATCCCTGCCCATCCCTAAGTTGGTCACTTCCAGTATATTCCGTACCCCATATCCGTACAGGCTTTTAAACTCTTTCACAGTTTCCTCAAAACAGGTAAGCCTGCAGTCCTCATCCTTTTTCACGCCTGACAGATCAATTGTCACATGCTCATGCATCAGCGTATAACCATCTGCTAGTTTCATATTTTCTCCAACCCGTCCATACTTGACAATTCTTTACCTATTCCCCGAGAAGCCCTTCCTCTAAGGCCCCATAGGAAAAATAGGCATCCATGTTCCTGAAATACCTTTCTATCAGTTCGTCTTCTACCTTCGGAAAATCCTCTGCAATACTGAACATTTTTTCTATCTTCTCTTTTTTTGACTCACACAGCAGCACATAGCCGCTTGCAAAGGCATTGTCTGGAATGCACAGGGCTGTTGCACCAACCATATTGGCCACCCTGATTAAAAATTTGCCGCTTTTTAACTGATTCTCCTGGGTTTCCTCATCAAAATGGCCAAGAATACTATCTCCTATACCATTTACATCAATCTTTTTTTCGTAATGAATCAGCACGTCGCAGCCAGGAAGATACTGTTTCAGGAAATCAATCATCGGCTCCCTGCTGTTATCAAAAACAGGAAAATCCACTGTTTCTATCTTTATCTTGGTTTTTTTATGAATCTTTTCCGGCAGTTTTTGGTGTTCCTTCCATACTTTCGGGCAGATTACATGTACAGGCATATCGTTTTCCCTTAATTCAAGGCAGATTCCGGCGGCTTTCTTTATTACAGCTAAGTCCCTGGTAATAAATCCCAGAGACGGCGTAAAACACAAGCCATCCGTGGAACATTTCCCATACTGTTTCATATGCTCCTGTTCCATCAACGGGCTGATAAATCCGTAACATTGTACACTCATTGCCGGAGCAAGAACTGAACCTCCTCCATCCGTTCCGATTCCCAAATCATTGATTCCCAAAAATACATTGATTGCCGTACCGCTGCTGGAACCTGTCATCCTTCTTCCGGTAATGGGATTCCTTAACTGCATATCAACTGCCCTTCCATTAATACTGCACCGGTCCACCGTATGCAGTATATATCCATGGTCTTTCAGCCGCTGAATGAGCTGCAGGGGGATTTGGACCGCATTTTTCATACCGATATAATGGATATCATCATGTTTTTCCAGGGCATGGATTGCCTGAGGGTATACTCTCTCTACTGAATGGTATGGATCTTTCATTGCAAGAAAGGTTTGCTGTGCATGTTTTATTATCTCATTCATCCCATGATTCCCCGCATGATTACAGGTATTACACTGGCCGCCGCTTCAGGGACAAACCCAAATGCCTTCTTTCCGTTTTCTATTGATTTTAAAATCTCATCATCATCCAGTACCCTTCCTACCATGGCAACCGTAATACATTTATCCATTCCGTTCATGGCAATCGCCATCCCCAACGCCCCTCCGGCCCCTGTCTGGCAGGAACCAAAATAATAATCCGCCTGTCCATTTTTTAACGCCAATGCCGCTTGTATGTCCTGCATGATAACCACTTCCACCTGACCGTTTCCATACTTCTCTATTAACTCAGCATTCTCTTTTTTATTCAATGCTCCACCTACAACAATCTTCATTGTACAATACCTCACTTTTCTTAAATTAACGCAAGTCCCAATACCTTAATCAGATTTGCTACAAAGCCCATAGCAATTGTAACTACCGGTCCTACAGCCATTGGTATCAGGAACGGCTTTTTGGCACACTTATTCATCATCCATACAATCATCACAATCATGGATCCAATATATGACATCCCCACTTCGTTCATGATTGCCCCCGAAGCCGTAAATCCTCCTACCAGCAGCGCCACCTCAAGAATTTGTGACATCGCATTCCTGATATGGTCTCCCAGTTCCCTAAGCGCCGGGAACTTATCTAACATATTCCCGATACTTCCAAGAAAAAATGTCTCCATTGTAATAACCGCTGCTCCGCTTACAAAGGCCGCTGCACAGGTCACCGGAGTGGAGAAACCGAAAGACGCGCAAAGCATTCCTGCTGCCACAGAAAAATAGGCACCTGCCGGGGAAAATACGCCTGTTACAATAGCGGTTGTATAAACCAGGGGGATATAACCGATTGCCCGGATGAATGCAACCAGGGATGCCTGGGCAAACTCACCTTTCATCTGGAGAGGTCCTGATATTACATCCGTTGTCAATACGCATTGGGAAGATGCAACTGAAAGCAATCCACCCATAATTAAAAAGTAAATCCAGTTTTTCTTAATGCGGTTCACATTATCTGTAAAAATATTCGTCAAATCAGCTCCAATCGCATCCTGTTTTGTCCTGACTGCAAACATAATCATCACAATGCTTCCTGCAAGCATGGACATTCCATCTGCATTAAGAGAAAGCTTGAACTCCCCAATATTAAAAACCCCAAAATTTTTAATCAATACATAGACTGCTAATGTGATAACCGCAGTAATTCCGCCTTTTTTGATTCCATGCTGATATGCCACGGCAAGGGACGGAAAAATAGCAAAGGTTGCTACAACAATATCCGCTACATTCCCTATATAAGGCAGGAAGTTTACAGGTAATATGGAGAAAAAATTTGCAATCGATGACATAAAGGCAACTACCATAAGCCCCCATACCGCACCGATTACTCCTGATACGACCGTTCCTTTGGGTGTATCAGGGCACCATGTCCCTATAATATCCCCCATCAGCAAAAAAGTATGGATTATGATGATTCCCATAGCAATAGAATTTGTAAAACCAAATCCAACAATTAATCCAAAACTCACGGCAAAGGATGTGGCAGCCAGGGATTTCCGATCCATCCTCCCATTAAAATACTCCGCATATACAGGCCGGAATCCATCATTGTATACAGCAACATTCTTATTTGCTAAAATAGATGACATCGCGCCGATTCCGGCTGCTAATAAATAATTTAACATCATAACTTTCCCCTTTCTCCGTAATGGAATTACATTAATATATTACACAGATGGACCGTCAAAAAGTCGGTTTCCGCTTGTGTGAATTTTAGCGTTGTACATTCTAAAATTTTCCGGCTGACTCCACACGCCTGCGGATAAACCCGTTCCTCTTTTACTGTGTCCAAAACCTCCCGGCTGATTTGCATCTCTCCTGTATCTCCTTTCTTCATTCTTTCCCCTGCCAATGCCAGATGGGTAATCAGCATATTCAGTTTATCCGAATCTGCGCCTGCGTGTTCTGCTAAAATCAATCCCGCCGCCATCATACAGAATTCGGACACCCCACAGGAAATCATCCCCGCATTCTCCATGATTTTAAGCCTCTCCTTAACTTCAGCCATCCTATCCATTTCTTTCCCCCCTTTTTTGAATATACATTTTTTTGTACTTTGAATTATATATGAAAGAGCGGACAATGCGCTCTTCATACTCCTCAATAAAGCTCCCTTTATAATTTTCGCTTTGTTATTTTAGAAATACGGCCGTCTGATGCCGTCCCTTACCTCTCCAAGAATCTTTAGCGTACCCTCCACGCTGATATACTTCATCAGCAGTTCTGCCAGATTTTCATTCCCTTTCTTAATCACCATCACCGCGGTAGAAAACATGTTACTATACTGATCCTCTGCCAGGAATACAATCTTCAGGTCATCCAGACGGTGGTTCTCAATTATATCATCATAATTCCACACACCTGCGTCAATGGTCCCGTCCAAAAGTGATGAAATCGTCTGTTGGGTCCTGATATCCACAAGATGAACCTTCCTATTCTTAATCAGGTTCCTGGTAATACGGCTCTGGTCCAGGGAATCCTCATCATAGGCCACTTTCATGCCATCCATGATTCCCTCAGCCTTCTGGTCCCGAAGCAATAGGATATGCTTGGACAGGAAGCTGCCCGCCCCAAAGTTCATCAGGCATTCAATATTCCTTCCGTAGGAAATGGCGTGCTCCGCCGCGTACTGGGATACGATGGCAAACTGGTAGGTCCCTGATTCCACCAGCTGAATCCTTCCCACAGCCCCCCTTGCATAGGCCATGTTGAATTTAAGCTTCTTTAACTGCTCATAGATGGCCGTAGCAAACCCTTCGTAGGTCTGGGAATAGGGAAGAGGCATGATGCCCATGATTTCCTGCTGCAGGCAATTCTCCTGAAGCTTCACATAATCCAATGCTTCTATGTACGTTCCCTGATGTCCATGGTGTGCCAGCGTCACCGCCCCAATGTCCTTAAGGTAATTAAAGGCGTTCTGCATGGTTCCCCTGGATACCTGGAACTCCTCCTGGTAGTAAGATATGGGCGCAATGCGGTCCCCCACATCCTTGGAGAGCAGGTTCAGGGCCAGCTTGCTGATGGTAACACCTTTTTTTTGATATAAAACCTGACTGGCATCCATTTTCATACTGTAAGCCCACCCCTTTGGTAACCTTTAACCATAACCAACAAGAATCCTTCGGTTTTAATGTACATTTTTTTGTACCTTCTATAGTGATAGAATAACACTGACTGTATAAATTGTCAAGAAATTTATCAGGAAATATCGTAAAATGTAATATTAAATTCGTGTTTCACCAATTAAATTCGTGATTGACGATTTTAGTGTTACACTTATCATGGTATGATTATCCTGGTAAGTGGATTCCTCCGTCCAAGGAGGATTATTTATGCCTAAGAAAAAAAGATATGATCACAAACACCTTTCTACAAGCCAGCGCATCTACATCGAAAAAGGATTGAATGATGACCTGTCCTTTGCTGCCATTGCAAGAAAACTAGATAAGCATCCCAGCACCATTGCAAAGGAAGTAAAGAAATACCGTACGTTTCAGCCTCGTGAGAAAAACCCGAAGAAACCGGCCAGATGTGCGCTCTTCAAAGAATGTACCCTGCGTTTCCTCTGTGATGAAAAGGGCTGTGTGAAGATGTGTAAGAGCTGCTATGATGTTAGGCTGCAGGTCTCGAAATGCAGTTATCTGTGTCCTGAATACCGGGAGCCTCAGTGTGCATCGATATCCAAAGCCCCTTTTGTGTGTAATCATTGCGCAAGACAGCGGACCTGCAATAAGAACAAAGCCTACTACATTGCCCAGAATGCAGATAAATCCTCTCAGGAGCTGCTTGTATCATGCAGGCAGGGGATTAACCAGGCTCCTGTAGATATCGCAATGCTTGATAAGCTTATCTCTCCACTGCTTGCTCAGGGGCAGTCACTGGCACACATTTATGCCTTTCACGGACACGAGATTCCCTGTTCCAGGAAGACACTCTACAATTATATAGACCAGGGCGTTTTTACTGCTAAGAACATCGATCTGCGCCGTAAGGTACGTTACAAATGCAAGCCAAGAAAGACCGGTACAAGGGTCAGCCTGGCTGCAAAGGAATTCCGTATAGGACGGACCTACGAGGATTTTCAAAAATTCATTCAAAAGAATCCTGACATTCCTGTTGTCGAACTCGATACGGTCGAAGGCGGACGGGATAACAGTACCCAGGCCTTCCTTACCCTCTTTTTCCGTAACTGTTCCCTTATGCTTATCTTTGTGCTGCAGGAGAAATCTCAGGATCAGGTCATAAAAGTTTTTGATTATTTGACAGAAAAACTCGGAATTGGGGTATTTCAGGAACTGTTCCCTGTCATCCTGACCGATAATAGTGTGGAATTTCAATTTCCAGAACGGTTGGAATGTGATAAAAATGGTGGGATCCGCACAAAGATCTTTTACTGCAATCCGAACTCTTCCTGGCAAAAAGGGCGGATTGAGAAAAATCATGAATACATCCGGTATGTGAT
>NZ_JAJFEB020000036.1:0-33761 GCF_020709765.2 Clostridium pacaense | reverse complement strand
AAAGAGTGTTCCTTGGTTTCAGACTACTTAGCTTGGCTAGTTATCTTTAACCTTCATTACTTGGTTTTGTTCTGAATCTTCTCAAATCCAAAGGTCCAAACCAGACCTTCTGTTTTTAGAATTTTCAGGGTTTTACATACTGTTCAATCTTCAATTATCAAGGTTCTCTGTGTTGTCGGCCTGTTCAGCAGCAACTTTTATATCTTATCACAGTCACTTGTGTTTGTCAACAACTTTTTTAACTTTTTTTCTTTCCTATCTTCCTGCGTTGTGGCTCTCACCGCAGCGCAAGAGATATCTTACCAGATGCTTCGACAATTGTCAACAACTTTTTTAACTTTTTTAATTATCATAACAATTCGCATTTCTTTCATTTAACAATAGGCGCCCGGCCACCTCTTCCCCATATTCCATTTACCTTTCCCACTTATTCCACTTACCTTTCCCACTTATTCCATTTACCTTTCCCACACATTCCGAACATGCCTTTTAACAATTCTGCCATATAAAAAATACAGCCATGGACCATCCATGGCTGCATCATACAATTAATTCAATCGGATTTATATATCTCCCATGTCGAACGCGTCTATCGCGCCGTCTACAGGAGCTTCCTCACTTGACTCTTCCGGCACTTCCTCAGCAATCTGGAACTCGGAAAGATATGCCTCCTCCGGAAGTCCCGCCAGGTACGCAGGAAGGTTAACCGCAATGCCATCCATATGATATGGCAGGGCCAGGGTCACATTGACGGTTTCTTCTGTGCCACCCTTTTCCTGGGTGATTTCAAGTGTCATATTAAACTTCTGCCCGATACAGGTTGCCATACCTCTTTCCTTGTCGCGGAGCTTTGCGACCTGTTCACCATCCACGAATACCACGACCTTATAGGGAGTGGTATAGGTCTGGCCATTATATTCCAGGGACTTATTGTCAATATACACCGTATGGCCACGGCCAATGAGCATCATGAAACCAGCAATAATGAGCAGGAGCAGGATGGCTCCCACCCTGAATAGAAGTGTACGTTTCTTTTTCAATTCTCCCCCTCCTCATCCTGTGCAAGCTGAAGCATCTGACCAGCTTTGCCCTTTGCTCTCCGTTTTTTTGCTTCATACATAATAAGGGCCAGCGTTATGACACCATAGGAGATGAACACACGGAAGTATTCGCCTATCATGGAATCGCCTGTAATCTTCGCACCAGCTGACGGCGCCACGATGAACATCAGATGGAACAGGATGACACCGAGGAATACGTTACCAATGGATGCCCTGTCCACAGAAGCCCCGCCCACAAGCAGCGCTGCAATACAGAACATACCTATCTGGGTATGGGAACTGTAGGTTGAGATATTACCCATGTTCTGCAGGTAGATGACCATGCCAAGACCAGCGAAAACCGTGGACATGACAATGGCAATGATCCTGGTACGCTCAACCTTGATACCGGCATCTCCGGCCACATCCATGTCCTGCCCCACGGCACGCATGTCCTGTCCAAGCTTTGTCTTCCTGAACCATATGATGAACAGACATAAAAGACCGATAACAATAAGGGTCAGCACCGGAATCTTAACACCGCCAATGCGGATTGCCAGCAGGTTATCAAGATACTGTCTCATGTGCAGAAGGCTGACCGTGTTGCGGACGCCATACCCCCTGGGCAGTTTGATGGAAGAATGCATGATTGGGATAATGGAACCCATCATATACAGAACCACCAGCTGGTATAAACCATTCATGAAAAAGCTGATGATATAACTGGTAATCATCTCCCTGCCTTTTGCCCTGTTTAACATTTTACCGCAAAAGATGCCCAACAGGATGGAAATGGGAATCGATATGATCATGGCAAGGATGATACCGGGAATCCCCCATATCTGCCAGTCAGCGGCAAAAATCAGGCCAATCTGACCAGCCATGGCTCCCAATGTCATACCAAAGTTAAGACCCATGCCAGCCATGATAGGGATTAGGAGGCTGAGGATCAGGAAGGCATTCCTTCCAAGCCTGGTCATAATCTCATTAAGCAGATATCCCGGAGAAAAACCGGATACCGGAATGCAGACGGCGCAGATAAGGATAAACATCAGCGGCACAGAGTTATTCCTGGCTAGTTCGACGATTCGGTTGCTGCCGTTATTTTTCTGTTTTGTGCTCATTTTGATCCCTCCGTCTTTCTGGTCAGAGCGTAAAGAATCATACCGTTCGATACAACGATACGGATAACCTCGCTCATATCCATATGAATCATGGAATTCATTACCGTTGGGGTCATGGTCACAATACCCTGGAACAGGAAGGTACCAATAATGACGTTGGTAATGGACGCCTTGTTAACTGATGCGCCGCCAATCAGGATGGCAGACACCGCAGGCAGCGCCATGTAGAACGGCGCCATATAGAGCTGGATGAATCCGAAGCCCTGCTCATACATCAGGATGCCGACCGCGGCAAGCCAGGTGGACATGATGACTGAAAGCATCCTCATCTTGTCAATGTTGATACCGGATGCCCTTGCAAAGTTCGGGTTTGAACCCACTGCCGTCATGGCTGTTCCGGTCTTGGTGTGGAGGAATGCCCACATCAGGAACGCAAGTACGGCAAAGAACAGGAGGCTGCCCACAGGTATGGAAAAATGTCCAATATGGATCTGCAGGAAGTTAGCCAGTACTTTGTCATAAAAGCCTTCCAGTGAAATGGTGGTACGAAGTCCCTTTCCTGACAGTCCCCAAACCATGGTAGGACTGCTGTAGGGCAGTAACAGCCACATCATACACATAAAGGAAACGGATGAGAAACCCACATATGTGGCAATCATCATTTCCCCGCCTTTAATCTTGTTTAACAGCCAGCCATAGCCGCCGCCAAACACCAGCGCAAAAGGCGTTGCAATCAAAATAGCCATGACAAAGCTCATAGGTCCGCTGAAACCGAACTGTATGGACATGGTTGCTCCCAGAAGACCTGATATGATGCCCAAAGGAAGACCAAAGTTAAGGCCGCAGCCTGAATGCACCATTGGCACCATGGCCAGAACCAGTACCGCGTTCCAGCTGAAACGGTTAATCGTGTTGGTTATCTGGGTGGGAAGGTCTGCCCCAACCAGCGGTGCCAGAATGAAGAGCGCCAGAAGGAACCCGGCGATGATTAATCTTGGCAGGCCAAAGTCATTTACAAATTCCCTGACTTTTTCTTTGTAGCCAGGAGTTGTTGTCGTATTTTCATTTTTTCCCATGCTGTCTCCCCCTTATTTAACCTGGCTGACCATGAGCAGGCCGAATTCTTCTGAAGATTCGGTCGCCGGCAGGATTCCAGCAATCTTACCGCCCGAAACAATCGCAATGCGGTCACAGGTTGTCCGCAGTTCTTCAAGCTCGGACGAAATCATGACCACCGTGACACCGTGTTCCTTGTTGAACTTCTTCAGGGCGTCCAGAACCAGCGATTTCGCACCGACGTCGATACCTCTCGTGGGTTCGGAAACAAACAGGAATTTAGGTTCAAGGGCAAATGCCTTGGCCAGGCACACCTTCTGCTGGTTACCGCCGGAAAGTTCCTTGGCCTTTTGCAGGGAACTGGTACATTTAATCATGAGTTCGTCGATGTACTTCTGGGTCACTTCATGGATGGCTTTCTCGTCCCTCCATTTAATCAGGCCGCCCAGATAGTTCTTAAGGAATTTGTCCTGGATCTGCATGGCGGAAAAAGCAATGTTCCACTCAAGTGTTTCGTCCAGCAGCAGGCCCACGTCCCTTCTGTCCTCGGAAACAAAGGCAAGGGATGAATCCAGGCACTTCCTGGGATTGTTAAGGGGAATGGCCTGTCCATCGAATTCCACTGAGCCGCCTGCTTCGTAGAGTCCCATGACTCCATTGGGAATGCCCAGCTTTCCCTGTCCAGCCAGACCGCCGATTCCAAGGATCTCGCCTTCCTTAATGTCCAGATTGACGTTGCGCACGGTCTCACCGGGCATGTCAACCCAGAGATTGCGGATGGACATGATGGTCCGGGCATCCGGGTTAATCCTGATGTCGGCCCTTTCACTGGACTGGATGTTCCTGCCCACCATCCACTTGGTAATGTCCGCCACATCCGTTTCCTTGGACGGCACATCCTTTACAACATAACCATCACGCATGATTACAACCGTATCGCATACGGTCAGGATCTCATGCAGGCGATGGGTGATGAAAATCACGGCAATGCCTTTGGCGGACATGCCGCGGATTGAATCTAACAGGGCCTCTGCCTCTTTCTCAGTCAATACGGCCGTAGGTTCATCAAGAATCAGCAGCTTCAGCTGTTCCTTGCTGAGCTCACGGGCAATCTCAGTGAACTGCTTATGCCCTACCGGCATGTCACTGATGACCATATCCGCATCAATCTTTACGCCCATTTTATCAATGGCCTGTGCAGAACGTCCGGCCATCTCCTTATAGTCCAGGGTATTTAATCTATCTCCAAAAACTTCTGAAATTATATTCTTCTTCATCGGTTCACGGTTTAACAGGATATTTTCCGTGGCTGTAAAACCCGGGATTAAGGAAAATTCCTGGTGAACCATGCCAATTCCCGCATTCAGCGCATCAAACGGTGTGGAGAAATTAACTTTCTCACCGTTAATCAGGACGTCTCCGCCATATCCGCCGGTTTCCCTGATCACATCCATACCGAAAAGGAGCTTCATCAGCGTACTCTTGCCAGCTCCGTTCTCGCCTACAAGGCCCAGCACCTCACCTGCTTTCAGTGTGAAGTTGATATCCGTAAGGACCTGGTTTCCAAAGAAATCCTTTTTGATATTCCGCATCTCCAACAAGGGAGTGTTGTCATTTATCATCGTTATGCCCCACTTAAAAACAGTAGGAGGAGAGTGAACTCCCCCCACTGTTGTCCAAATTTAGTATTATAAAGCGTCTTACTTAATGGTGAAGTATTTCTCTGGAACCTCAATCTGTGTAGAGCCCATGAAATGTCCGGGATCACCCATGATGTAGGTATCCTGATATACCAGGAAAACGTTGTCTAACTTAACGCCGGTTTCCACGTTGGTGTAGTTGGAACCATTCCACTCAGCCTTTGGAGAGAATACCTGATAAGCCTTGGCAATATCATCGATATCATCCAGCTCGCTCTCGCCATTAAGGACGTTCAGGGCGTGCTGCGCAAGACCTGCAGATGTTGTGTAGCCATAGGAATAAGCCCATGTTCCGAAGTGGTCAGCGCCACCTCTTTCAACGATGGTGGATTCAACCTTGGCAAGGATCTTATCAAAGTCTCCTGCCTCAGCAGTTAAGTCGATGCCCAGTGCGCCAGGATAGCCCATCAGCGGTGAAGGAAGGTCAGCCTCAATGAAGTAGCCGCCGTATTCCATCAGCTGCTTAAGCAGTGGCTCGGTATGTGCATCGTTGGTACAGAAGTAGGCAGCGTTCTTGCCATACTTCTCAACCCACTCCGGAACCTTCTCAAGGATGTATGCCTGTGCACCGGCAACGCCGACGTCAGAGGTTGGGTCTGGGGCAGTCTCAAGGACGAACTCCATGCCAAATTCCTTGCAGGCTTCCTTCATGACAGCCACACGGCGGCTCATGGTCTCATATGCCATATGACGTGGGAAGGAAATATGTACAAATGTGTCGCAGCCCAGCTCATGGGCGGTACGGATGATCAGGTAACCACGCGCAACGAAGTCGTTGTTGCAGACCAGGTCGGCAGCGCTTCCAATCTCCGGCAGGTCCTCATGGCCCTCACCTGCGATACAGATGATGTCGGGGCGGCTTTCTTTAATCTTACGGAAAGCTTCGGTTGTGCCCGGAACAGACTGGTTAACGATGATTGCCTTCATCTGAGGATCATCGGAAAGGTTAACAATCGTCTGAATGGTTGTTTCAAGTTCCTCTGTAAAGTTGTCAGGATAGATGGCCAGTTTAACCATATCCTCGCCATACATGGCCTGGAACGCCTCGGCGCCACGTCTGTCGTCCTCGGACTGTGACACAGAACCAGTGACGATACCGATGTGGAAATCGCCGGCGTCTGATGCCTCGGTCTCCTCTGCATCATCTGCCTGTGTGTCGGCCTGTGCATCGGGTGCCTTGGACTCGGTAGCCTGGGTGGCAGGTGCCTGGGTAGTGCCGGTGTTGGATCCGCCGCAGCCAGCAAGTCCCGTAACAACGGCTGCTGCAAGCAGAATGCTAAGATACTTCTTCATAACAAACCTCCAAAATCTAATTTTAAAAGGGGACAATAGGTACCTATTAATTGTAGCATATGCACATTTTTTGTCAACTATAAATCAACAGGTCGAAACAATATGCACGGTACAATGCGGGTAATTGTCCCCTCATCCGCCTACATCCCGCTGTCCAGGGTAAACCAGAATTCCACTCCTCCGTCTACATTTTCAACGCCGCAGGCCTTATTGTGGGAATCCATGATTGCCTTGACAATGGACAGCCCAATGCCGCTGCCGCCGTATTCCCTGGTCCTTGCCTTATCCACCTTATAGAACTTAGTCCAGAGATTCCCGATATCCTCCTGCGGAATATGCCGTCCGGTGTTGAAAACGGTAACCCGGACTTCGTTTCCATTATTTTCCAGACAGATTTCTATCCGTTTTTCCCCTTCCAGATGGTTCATTGCATTATTCAGGTAATTGGTGATGACCTCTTCTATCTTAAATTCATCTGCCCATACCCACACCGGCCCTTCCTGCTCAAATACAACGGAAGCCTCTTTCTGCTGGAGGAGTATGCCTGCGGATGAGAGTATGCCTTTAATCAGGGTCACGATATCAAACTGTTCCATCACAGGCATGTCATTGCCGAATTCAAGGGCTGTCAGGGTAAGAAGCTGCTTTACCATCTTGTTCATCTTATTGGCCTCGTCCATGATGACGTCACAGTAGTAATCCCTGCTCTCCGGGTCCTCCGCCATGCCTTCGGTCAGGCCTTCCGCATACCCCTGGATCAATGCAATGGGGGTCTTCAGCTCGTGGGATACATTGGCGATAAAGTCCTTCCTGGTCTCGTCGATGCGGATTTTCTCTTCTATATCCCTTTGAAGTTCATTGTTGGCGGTCTTCAGTTCCCCGATGGTTTCCTTTAATTTTTCCGACAATGTGTTCATGCTGTTGCCCAGGACGCCGATTTCATCCTCTGAACTTCCTGTGTAACGGGCCTCGAAATCCAGCTCCGACATCCGCGCCGAAAGGGCTGCCAGGGAACGGATGGGGGATACCACCATTTTCGTAGTACCGTACATAAGGATACTGCCGAACACCAGGGCCGCCAGACCCACATAGGCCATGAATTTATTGGAGATGTCCACGCTTTCGTGGATGCTTGCCAGGGGCATGGACATGATGAAGATGGTCCTGTTGTCGTCAAAAAAACCCCAGCTTTCCAGGTAATAGCCCTGGGAACGCCTGTCATAGCTTCTCTGTATCTTATAATTGTCTTCGGAAATCAGCGTCTCTGTCTGGGGTTCATTTTTCCCAAGTATATACTGGTGCACCCTGTCGGCCAGGAACCTTCCGTCCCGGTAGGAGGGCACCATGTTGTCGTTCATGCTGTCCACAATGGCAATGGTGATGTTATACTTCTCGCTCATCAGCCGGAGCATGCGGCTGGCCTCGGTCTGCTCCCCGTCCTTGGAATAAAGGCTTTGCAGGTCGTCTATGATGTTCTCGCCGTCCTCAGCCTTGTCAATGACAAATTCATTCAGCTGTTCATATGCTTCTTCCAGCAGTTTCAGCTTTTCATTGGTATAAAAACCTTCCAGGAAAAAGCTGTTCACCGCCCACAGGGTAAGGAGCACCGCTGCCATAAGGCCGATAAAAATCATGGTGAATCTCACCCTGATTGAATGTTTCATCCTTCACTCACCTCGAATTTATAGCCCATTCCCCATATGGTCTTAATATAATCCCCTTTTTCCCCCATCTTGCTGCGCAGCTTCTTCACATGGGTGTCAATGGTGCGGGCATCCCCGAAATAATCGTAATTCCACACATTGTTCAGTATCTTCTCCCGGGAAAGGGCAATGCCCTGGTTCTCCACAAAATAGCTGAGCAGTTCGAATTCCTTGTAACTCAGCTCAATCTCCCTGCCGTCTATGGTTACCTGATGGGCGGCCTTGTCAATGCAGATCCCGCCCACGTTCATATTCTCTGTTGAGACCACATTGCTCCTGCGCAGGATTGCATCCACCCTGGCCACCAGGATCTTGGGGCTGAAGGGTTTGGATATATACTCATCCACCCCCAGGGAGAATCCCTGAAGCTCGTCCCGCTCCTCGCTTCTGGCCGTCAGCATGATGACCGGTACCTGGGAATATTTGCGGATGGTCTTTAACACCTCCCACCCGTCCATCTTGGGCATCATCACATCCAGCAGTACCAGCGCAATGTCCTTTTGCGCGAAAAAGGTATCCACCGCCTCCTCGCCGTCTCCTGCCTCAATTACGGTAAAGCCTTTATTGGTCAGGAAATCCCTGACCAGCTTCCTCATCCTGGCCTCATCGTCTACCACTAATATCTTAAGCGCATCCATGGCTCAGCCTCCTTCACTTACTTAGGACTTATTTTAACAAAAAAGCTGGAAGATTTCCATGTTTTCACACAAGTTTCACAGCTTGGACATGATAAATACAAAAAACATCAAAAAAGCTCCGGAATCCTTCCCGGAGCCTGATATATCATCAGTATGGACCTCTATTCTTCTTCTAATTCATCCTCGCCTACAAGCTCGTCATATTCCTGGGCATCTAAAAGCTCGTCAAAGGCATCTGCCACAGCCTCATACTCATCATCGTCCTCGATGTTGTCCAGGGCAGGTTCCCCGTCCTCTGTCTCGCTGTAGCGGTAAAGATAGACTTCCCCTTCCTCTGAATCAGCGCCTTCAACCGGGAGAAGGGCAATATATTCACGCTCCCCTGCATTGAAAATGGTCAGTACCACACACTCCACCTCTGTGTCATCATCCAGGGTGAGGGTAACGGTCATCTCCTGCTCTTCCTCGTTTAAGTTCTTCTCATCTGCCATATTATGATTCCTCTCTTAATCTGCTTTCTTTAAATTGTGTATCTATTCTTACACTCTATCAGACTCACTGGAAAAATGCAAGAAAATATTCGCTCTAATATTCAATCCCCTCACGTGCAGATATCCCCTTTTCAAAGGGGTGCCTGCGCATGACCATTTCCGTGATATAGTCTGCACATTCCATCAACTCATCGGACGGTCCCCGTCCCGTCATGATGACCTCCAGGCCGCCGGGTTTGCCGCGAAGCATCTCAACCACCACATCTTCACGGACAAAACCCAGGCCGCAGGCGCCGATGACCTCATCCAGCACCAGCATGTCAAACCCGTCAGCCCCATCCTGGCCCGCTGCCATTTCCCATGCCATCCGGAACAGGTTATTGTAATATAGGGACGCCGCCTTCCTCTGGACATCTGACATTTCCCAGGAAAATCCGAAATTCTCATCGCAGGGAAGCAGGGTGATGCCAGGCACATGGCCCAGGCCCATCACTTCCCCTGAGTCATCTGTTTTCAGGAAACGGGCAATCAGCACCTTTTTCCCGCGCCCCGCTGCCCGGACCGCGCTGCCGACGGCTGCTGTGGTTTTTCCTTTGCCGTCCCCGTGATATATATGGATAAGACCCGTCATTGTCCCACCTCCTTAACAAACCGCGATACTTCCTGCTTTTTGTGGTACCGCTCTTTTACATAGTACACGTGAAGCCGCTCCTTTGCCCTTGTCATGGCCACGTAGAACATCCTGCGCTCTTCCTCCAGATCCTGGTCCAGCACGGCCTTGTGATGGGGGGTTATCCCCTCATTGGCATCCAGGATATAGACCACCCTGAATTCAAGGCCCTTGGAGCTGTGCATGGTCATCAGGCTGACGCCTTGTTCCGGGCCGTTTCCTCCCTGGGCCTGTTTTAACAGCTGCTCCCTGTAGGCGTCCATGTGGGCAAACCAGGCCTCATATGTCTTAAATCCTCCTGCGCTCTCCTGAAGCTGGTCCAGCACCTCGAACAGCTCCTCCACCTTCATCCTGCGCTCCCCTGCATATTCCCTGAGATATGAATCATAATCCACGGCCTTGCGGATATAGTTCACGGCCGCTGCAGGGGACATGCTTTTAAGCATGAGCAGGTCATACTCCAGCTGCTCAATCCTGTCTACCATCCAGCTCTTGTCCTGGTAAAAGGATTTCACCGCTTCCCAGTCCACGGTCTGGTGCTCCAGGGCATCCCGGCTTACGTAACGCTTAGGACGGTTGATGATGGAAAGGATATTGGCCCTGCAAAGGTCCCCTGACGCAGCCTTAATGTAGGACAGCACGTTCTTTATGATCCAGTGGTCATAAAGGTTGGGCACCGTGTCGCGCATGCTGAAGGGGATATTATACTCCATCAGCTTTTCTATGAGAAGCCTTGGCCCCATGTTCGTCCGGAAAAGCACTGCCATGTCCTGGTAGGCAATGCCCATGGATGCATAGTCCCGCAGCTCCATGGCAATTGCCAGGCTTTCATCCGTGGGCTCAGGCCACTCCCGGATATCAACGGGCCTCCCCAGCCCCCTGGCTGCCTTTATGTCCTTTTCAAACCGTGTCCTGTTGTGGGCAATCAGTCTGCCGGCCGCCTCCACAATCTGGCGGCTGGAACGGTAATTGGTGTCCAGAAGAAGCCGTCTGGCATCCGGGTAATCCCGCTCGAATCCCAGCATGAGTTTGGGCCTGGCGCCCCTGAAGCGGTATATGGACTGGTCATCGTCACCCACAATGAACAGGTTGTTCTCAGGCAGGGCCAGCATTTTCACAATCTCGTACTGGATCCGGTTAATATCCTGGAATTCATCGATTAGTATGTACTGGTATTTGTCCTGCCATGCAGAAAGGATATCCTGCCTCTCCTTAAAAAGCTGGTGGCACATGACCAGCATATCATCAAAATCCAGAAGCCTGTGCCGCCTCAGCTGTTCCTCGTATCCGCTGTACAGCTGCTTAAATACTTCCTCAGGGCAGTTTTTTGCGTAATAATGGTCCAGGTCCATCATCTCTCCCTTGACCATGCTGATCTCGCTGAGGATGGAGGATATGAATTCCCCCTCATCCTCCACCTCCAGGCCGCAGTCACCTAACTGTGCCTTTATGAACTGTATCCTCTGCTCTTCCCTTACAATATTGGACGCCTGGTACCGATAGGCAAGTTTAAGAATCAGAAAAAAGACAGAATGGAAGGTTCCGAAGGAAACCCTGCCGCATCCTGCCTGGGTCATCTGTTCATACCGCTCCTTCATCTCCCTGGCCGCCGCCCTGGTAAATGTTATCACCAGGATATGGGACGGGTCAACTCCGGCTTGCTCCGTAAGATAACGGACCCGGTTGGTAATGACTGTGGTTTTGCCTGAACCGGGCCCTGCCAGAACCAGCATAGGACCCTGCCTGTGCCGGATTGCTTTTTTCTGTGTATCGTTAAATGCCATCGCTGATTTTCTTTATGCCTGCCCTCAGTCTTGACAGGGACTCCTCTTTGCCAAGTACCTCCATGATTTCCGTGGCCCCGGCCGGTGTCATCTGCCTGCCGGAAACAGCGGTGCGGATTGGCCACATGACATAGCCTGTCTTGACGCCGTTCTCCTCCACATACCTGGAAAGGACCGCGTAAAGGGCATCATTGCTGTAATCCTCCTGGGCCTCCAAAACAGGAAGCAGGTCCGTAAGCACCTTCAGGGAGGTCTCACTGTTGGTCTTCATCTTCTTGTGGGTGTACATGGCAACATCGTACTCCGGCAGCTCCTCAAAGAAGTCAATATGTGCCGCTATGTCAGGGAATACTTCAATCCTTGTCTTGACCATGGCTGCTATCTTCCTAAGGTCCAGGTCCTTTTTGATCACGGACCTGATGTATGGCTCCGCCATCCCGTAAAACTTCTCAAAATCCATGGCCTTTATATACTCGCCATTCATCCACTTAAGCTTTGTCATGTCAAATACAGCCGGGGACTTGCTCATACGGTGATAGTCGAATTCCTTCACCATCTCCTCCAGGGAAAAGATTTCCCGGTTGTCCTCGGGCGACCATCCAAGAAGGGCCACATAGTTAACCACTGCCTCTGACAGGAAGCCCTGTTCCAGCAGGTCCTCAAAGGAGGAATGGCCGCTCCTCTTGCTCAGCTTGTGATGCTGCTCGTCCGTAATCAGCGGACAGTGCACGTAAACCGGGACCTCCCAGCCAAATGCCTGGTAAAGCCGGTTGTACTTGGGCGAGGAGGACAGATATTCATTGCCCCTTACCACATGGGTTATTCCCATCAGATGGTCGTCCACCACATTGGCAAAATTGTAGGTGGGGTATCCGTCCGACTTAATCAGCACCATGTCGTCCAGCTCAGAGTTGTCCACCGTGATATCGCCGTAAATCTCATCGTTAAAGGTGGTGGTTCCCGTGGTGGGGTTGTTCTGGCGGATGACATAGGGCAGGCCCGCTTCCAGGTTGGCCCTGATTTCCTCCTGGGACAGTCCCAGGCAATGCTTGTCATATGCCATGATTTCCTCGCCCCCCACTGTCTCCTTAAGGGATGCAAGGCGCTCAGGGGTACAGAAGCAGTAATATGCCTCCCCCTTATCAATCAGCTTCTTTGCATATTCCAGGTAAATGCCGGATGCCTGGCGTTCACTCTGGACATAGGGGCCCACCCCGCCGTCCTTATCCGGGCCCTCGTCATGGATCAATCCGGTGTCCTTAAGTGTCTGGTAGATGATTTCCACCGCGCCTTCTACATAGCGCTCCTGGTCTGTATCCTCAATGCGGAGAAGGAAATCCCCGCCCTCGTGTTTTGCAATCAGGTAAGCATATAATGCCGTCCTTAAGTTTCCCACATGCATCCTTCCGGTTGGGCTGGGTGCATATCTTGTCCTTACTCTGCTCATCTCTTATCAGTCTCCTATATTTTCCTTATTCCTGGAAATGCTCTGTCATTCCCGGTGATGACTCATAAAACACATTATATAACGAAGGCAAAAAAAAGACAATGCCTGATTTTACCCAGGCACTGTCCGGTTATACTGCATATCTGATGGAATCCTTCTGCGGATTTACTTAAAAGATGCGTTCTCCAGATCATCCACAAACTTATCCATGTCAGAAGGCATCCATGAAACCTTCTCCTTGCCGCTTACTTCCACTTTCATCTTCTCGCACTTAACGGTAACGTCAGTGGTTTCTGTTGTCGGCTCCATTTCGCCAAACTTCACAACTACCTGCTTGATCACATCCTGCATCAGGGCCATGGTTGCTTCCTCATCCCCTGTCATGAGGGCTGTCAGGGTCTCCTCATCCATATTGGTCTGGATTTCGGTCATAAGGTCGGTCATAATCTGATTCATGTCATCGCTGGAATAGCCTGTTACCTTAAGGACAACCGTTGTCTCATCCTTGCCCTCTTCCTGGATCTCAGCTGTATAGCTCAGCTTATTCAGAAGCTTGGACATGGTGTCGGACATTTCCTTGATCTCATCGTCCGTAAACTCGATGCCCATGCCGGAAAACTCATTCTTGAACATGTCAGACATATCCTCATAGTCATCAGAAAGCAGGGAAGCCCTTACGTCATCCTCAGATGCAAAGCCAAGCAGGTCCTTGACAGGAACTGCATTTTCCTTAACAGTCAGTTCATACAGCGCTCCTACTACCTGGTCTGCCGGTACTAGCTTGCTCTGGCATCCTGTCAGTGCGATGCTGCAGACCATCATCACAGCCGCAAGCAGCACTGCCAACTTTGTTCTCATGTTTTTCATAGTTACTTTTTCTCCTCTTTTTTATTGCTATTATCAGAGATTAGTTCTCTGGTTTAGCCTCTTCCTTTTTTCCAGCCAGGTCGCTTGGCCTCATGGTCAGGTTAATCCTGCCCATCTTGTCAACCTCGGTTACTTTTACCGTAACCTCGTCGCCAATGTTAACCACATCCTCTACCTTACCCACACGCTTATCGGACAGCTTGGAAATGTGTACCATTCCGTCCTTGTTGGGGGCAAGCTCAACGAACGCGCCGAAGTTCATGATACGGACCACTTTGCCCTCGAATACCATGCCGGCTTCTATATCCGTAACGATTCCGGTAATGATGGTGATTGCCCTGTCAATCATGGCCTCATCAGTACCGCATACGTTCACGGAACCATCATCGGTAATGTCAATCTTGACACCGGTTTCTTCAATGATCTTATTGATGACCTTGCCCTGCTTTCCTACCACATCGCCAATCTTCTGTGGATCAATGGTAATCTGCTTGATCTTCGGGGCATACGGGCTTAAATGCTTCCTTGGCTCGGAGATGACAGGCTTCATCACGTCGTCCAGGATGTGCATCCTGGCTTCCCTTGTCCTGGTTATCGCCTCTTCTATGATAGGTCTTGTAAGACCGTGGATCTTAATGTCCATCTGGATGGCAGTGATACCGTTCTTTGTACCGCCCACCTTAAAGTCCATGTCGCCGAAGAAATCTTCCAGGCCCTGGATATCGGTCAGCACAAGATAATCGTCATCCGTGTCACCGGTTACCAGGCCGCAGGAGATACCGGCCACCATCTCTTTGATGGGAACGCCGGCCGCCATCAGGGACAGGGTGGAGGCACAGATACTTGCCTGGGATGTGGAACCGTTGGATTCCATTGTCTCGGATACGGTACGGATTGCATATGGGAATTCTTCCGCGCTTGGCAGCACCGGGATCAGCGCCCGTTCCGCCAGCGCGCCATGGCCGATTTCGCGGCGTCCCGGTCCCCTGCTTGGCTTTGTCTCGCCAACTGAGAAGGACGGGAAATTATAGTGGTGCATGTAGCGTTTGCTGGTTTCATTCTCATCCAGTCCGTCAATCCTCTGGGCTTCGGAAAGAGGCGCCAGTGTGCAGGCGTTGAGGATCTGGGTCTGTCCGCGGGTAAACATGCCTGAACCATGTACCCTTGGCAGAAGGTCAATCTCTGCGGCCAGGTGGCGGATTTCATCAATGGCACGGCCGTCAGGACGCTTGTGGTCCTTAAGGATCATCTTGCGGACCGTCTTCTTCTGATACTGGTAAACAGCTTCGCCCAGGACTGCCAGCCACTCTTCGTTCCCAGCAAATGCCTCCTCCAGACGGGCTGTGATTTCAGCAATGTTCTTCTCCCTGGTCTGCTTGTCATCTGTAAATACAGCAGTCTCCATCTCTACCGGAGGAACAATCTCCCTGATTGCCGCAAACAGTTCTTCCGGAACCGCACAGCTTTCATAGGAATGCTTTTCCTTGCCGCACTCGGCAACAATGGTGTCGATGAATCTGATGATTTCCTGGTTCACCTCATGTGCCTTGAAAATGGCGTCAATCATCTTCTGCTCCGGCACTTCGTTGGCGCCGGCCTCAATCATGATGACCTTCTCCCTGGTGGAGGCAACGGTCAGGGCCATATCGGATACCTGCTTCTGGGCAGCCGTGGGGTTGATGACGAACTCACCGTCCACAAGGCCGACCTGTGTGGTTGCACATGGTCCTGCAAATGGGATATCGGAAATGCTGGTTGCAATGGCAGAACCCAGCATGGCTGTCAGCTCAGGGCTGCAGTCCGGGTCAACGGACATCACGATGTTGTCCAGGGTCACGTCGTTGCGGTAATCCTTCGGAAACAGGGGGCGCATGGGACGGTCAATGACACGGCAGGTAAGGACGGCGTTCTCGGATGCCTTTCCTTCCCTCTTATTGAAACCTCCGGGAATCTTGCCCACAGAATATAACTTCTCCTCATATTCCACGCTCAGTGGGAAGAAATCAATGCCCTCCCTTGGCTTTGAGGATGCTGTGGCGGTTGCAAGAACCACGGTGTCGCCATAATGCATGAATGCTGCGCCATTGGCCTGGGCCGCTACCCTGCCGACCTCTACGGTCAGCTTGCGTCCGGCCAGGTCCATACTAAAACTTTTAAACATACTGGTGTCTCCTTTTCTTTCTAAAAAATAATGAATTAATGTTATGACGGAGACAAAAAAGATGCCGAAACTACTGATCTGCCCGCCGGACACCGGCAATAGCCGGAACCTTCATCTGTCCAAACCATCCTGCGGGTACATCAGCGGTCTCGGAGTATCTCTCCTGTCCGCCCATTACGGTAAAATGCCGCAGATACCAAGGCATCATACCGTATTACTTCTCCCATGTTTGAAAAGCAAATATAGGGTGGAGTCCCCTCCACCCTAATCTTCAGAATTACTTTCTGATACCAAGCTTCTCGATTAATGCACGATATCCTTCCAGATCCGTTTTCTTCAGGTAATCCAGAAGACCCCTTCTCTGTCCAACCATCATCAGAAGACCTCTTCTGGAATGATGATCCTTAGGATTCTGCTTTAAATGTTCGGTCAGTTCGGTAATCCTTTCTGTCAGGATAGCAATCTGAACCTCAGGTGAACCTGTGTCACCAGGCTTACGGCCATACTCTGCAATGATCTGTGCTTTCTTTTCCTTGGAAATCATGGTAGTTCCTCCTTAAAATAATTAGTCTCACCGCAAACCAGGCAAATGGCTGGAGTAACCAGTTAACCGGGCATCGGCGTAATCTCATACCGACTCAGTATAACACGATCGCGGACAAATGTAAACCGGTAATTTCATTCCAGCCGTTTCCTTCCGCCCTCTTCCTGGCGTCCTGCCACCTCAATCTCCGGGTGTCTCTCAAAATACCCTGCCGCAAACTCCTTGTCCATCTCAATCCTATGCTTCAGCTCTTCCAGGGATGCAAACTTCTGTTCCGGCCGGTCAAAGGCCAGGAGCTGGACCTCGATGGTATCCCCGTATATATCCCTGTCCAGGTCAAAGATATAAGTCTCCACCCCCACAGGATACTGCCCCTCTACCGTCGGCTTCTTCCCTATGTTGGTGACCCCGCGGTAATAGACATTGTCCACCAGGACCCTGGATACATATACCCCGAACCGGGGCAGGCGCTTGATGGCAGGCGGTTCTAAGTTGGCGGTGGGAAATCCCAGGATGCTGGAACCGATGTGGTTGCCGTGGACTACTTTCCCATGTATGGAATAAGGCTCCCCCAGCAGCGCATTGGCCTTTTCCACATTTCCCTTCTCCAGCTCTTCCCTTATATAGGTGCTGCTGATATCGCGCATATGGTCTTTTTCCTTTTCAATCACATGGAGATGGTATCCCAGCTCCTTTTCCATGTGTTTCAGGAGTTCTGCATTGCCCGCGCCCTGATAGCCAAAGCTGCAGTCCGGCCCAACCACGATCTCCCTGGCGCCCATGCGGCCCGCCAGTATATCCTTCACGAAATCCTCAGGCATCATGCGGCGGATTTCTTCATTAAATGGATATTCCACCAGATAATCAATCCCCATCCGTTCCATATTGGCGCGCCGCTCCATGTTGGTGGTTATCACGGTCTGGGGCTGGCCGGACATCTGGGTCAGGGGTGCGATGCTGAATGTAAAGATGGCCGTGGGATAGCCCAGCTCCTGTTTCAGTTCCTTCATGGTACGCAAAAGCTTCTGATGCCCCCTGTGCCTTCCGTCAAACTTACCCAGGGTGACAATGGTTGGCTCCTCTATCTGAAATTCCGTGGTGTCTGTTATATACCTCATCCTGCTATTCCTCATTTTCCTTCAGTATGGTGTCAAACATGATGGTATCAGGTACTCTCCGGGGCAGCCAGGAACATTTTCCACGGCTTCCACCAGTGTTTGCTGTCCTGATACTCATACACACCCACAAAATGTCCCTTGCTGTCATACATCCTGAATCTCAGGCCGTCCTCCAGCCCGTCAAGGCAGCCGTCCCCGGCATCCAGCTGGCCTTTAAAGCAGGGATTGCCATTATAAAGGAAGGCGTCCGCCTCCGGCAGAGCCTTCAGCACGGCATAGCCCTCAAGGGCTGTTTCCACCGGAAGGATGCATGTATCCAGCCTGCCCTCATCCCTTATCGTTTCTATCTCATCCAACCGGAGGCTGTCTTTTATGTCAAAACGGTCCACCCTGGTGCGTGTCAGATGTTCCATGCACCCGCCGCAGCCCAGCTTCCCTCCGATGTCATGGCACAGGGTCCTTATGTAAGTCCCCTTGGAACAGGTGACGGTCATCCAGACCCTGGGAAGTTCCACCCTGTCCACACGGATTTCGAGAATCTGGACCCGTCTGGCCTGGCGTTCCACTTCCTTTCCTGCCCTGGCAAGCTCATACAGCTTTTTCCCATCCACCTTAAGCGCTGAATACATGGGAGGAATCTGGTCATAATCCCCCTTAAATCCCAGCACGGCTTCTGTCACGGCCACTTCATCAAGTCCCATGGCCGCCTGATGCCGGTCATCCAGGACCTGTCCCGTCGTATCCTGCGTGTCGGTGGTCATCCCCAGCAGCAGGACTGCCTCATATGTCTTGGTCCTGTCTGTCAGCATGTCGCAGAGCCTGGTGCCCATGCCAAGGCATACGGGAAGCACACCCTCGGCCGCAGGGTCCAGGGTTCCGGTATGTCCGATTTTTTTCTGCTTTAAAATTCCTCTGAGCCGGGCTACCACATCGTGGGAGGTATAGCCCGGCTCCTTATATACATTCATGATTCCATGGTACATAGTCTCAGTCCTTTTATCCTGTCCACGCCGCCTTCTTATAAATCCAGCTGCCTGGCAATGTGCTGGGACAGGTTATTGATTACATCATGGATGCTTCCCGACATGGTGCATCCGGCCGCCCTTACATGGCCGCCGCCGCCGAAGAAGGCAGCAATCCTGCTCACGTCCACATGGCTCTGTGAGCGCATGCTGACCTTGAATTCCTGTGCGCCTGACTGGTAAAGGAAAATAGCCACCTCCACGCCCTCCGTCAGCCGCAGCTGGTCGATAATCCCATCCATATCCTTGCTGTCCACACCGTAAAAATCCATCTCGTTCTGGCGGATTGCACTGAATATGCAGCGGCCGTCAAAAAATGTAACGCTTTCCAGCAGGGCCCTTCCCAGGATCTGGTTCTGGATATATGTTTTTTTATAAAAGCTGTTATCAATGATGGAGCCGAAATCAATGCCTTTGGCCATCAGCTTTCCCGCTATCTCCATGGTCCTGGCGGAGGTACAGGAGTATTTGAACACGCCTGTGTCGTGGATGATTCCTGTGTACAGGCATTCAGCAACCGTCCTGTCAATCTTCTGGCTGTCCAGCTGGCCATAAAGGACCTCACAGGTTGAGCTTGCACCGTCTTCCACCAGATTGGTGTCCGCAAAACGTGTGTTGGTCACATGATGGTCCAGGCACAGGCTTTTGCCTGCTGATTCCAGGATGCAGGCAAATCCCCCCAGCCTTCCAAGGTCACCGCAGTCCAGGCAGACACAGAGGTCCACGGCCTCTTCGTCCGCCTGGTGGCGGATTTCCTCAAAGCCCCGGAGATAGCCGAATTTGCCTGAGGCTTCCTCCAGGTAAACGGCTGCGCGGACAGCCGGATAATTAAGCCGGAGATAGTTATACAGTCCCAAGGTAGAGCCAAGGCAGTCCCCATCAGGACGTATATGTCCTAAAATTGCTACGGAACCAGTACCTTCTAACATCTGTTCAAGAATTGTCATCAGCTCTCCTCCTCTTCACCATCCTCATCCGGTCCTTCTTTATCTTTAAGGTCCTTTGTGACCTCATCGATGAGTTTTGACATATTGACCCCATACTCAATGGACTGGTCCAGAATGAATTTAAGTTCTGGTGTATTGCGCAGGTTAATCCTCCTTGCCAGTTCCCTGCGCACGTATCCTTCCGCACTCTTTAAGCCTTCAATGGTTGCCTTTGCAGCATCCTCATTGCCCAGGACACTGATATAGGCCCTGCAGTATTTAAGGTCCGGCGTCACTTCCACGGAAACCACGCTGGTCATGGGATGGATACGCGGGTCCTTGATGCCTGTGCGTATGATCTCACTCAGTTCCCTGAGCACCTCCGCATTGATTCTGGTATTCTTTATGCTGTTCTTACGCATGAAACTCCTCTCTTATCTTCCAGGAAAGGACGTGACAGGCCGCAGCGCTTCCCGGCGCCGCATGTTGGAACGCAGCGCCAGGGAGTGTTTGAAAACTGCTTTCCGTCATCTGTGCGTTCCGCTTTGTGGGACGTACAGATGGCGGGAATGAATTTTCAAACACATCCTAAGGCGTGGGGCCTGTCATCATCTGTATGGGCCTATCTGGGTACTTCTACCATGATGTAAGCCTCAATCTCATCATCTTCCTGAAGATCATTAAACTTCTCAAATACAAGACCGCACTCATAACCTGCAGCCACTTCCTTCACATCGTCCTTGAAACGCTTTAAGGATGCCAGCGGTCCCTCGAATATCTGCTCCGTGCCCCTCTTGATGCGGCAGCTGCAGCCTCTCTGGAACTTACCGTCCAGCACATAGGAACCTGCGATGGTACCGATTCCTGACGCCTTGAAGGTCTGGCGGATAACGGCGTGGCCGATTACCTTTTCCTCAAATACAGGATCCAGCATACCCTTCATGGCTGCCTCCACATCCTCGATGGCCTGATAGATGACCTTGTAAAGACGGACATCCACTTTCTCCCTCTCGGCTATGGACTTGGCGGTTGCATCCGGACGGATGTTGAAACCAATGATGATTGCGTTGCTGGCGGATGCCAGGGAAACATCGGATTCATTGATTGCACCCACGCCGCCATGGATGACCTTAACCATTACTTCCTCGTTGGACAGCTTGGTAAGGCTCTGCTTCACAGCCTCCACGGAACCCTGTACGTCTGCCTTGATGATAAGCGGCAGTTCCTTTACGTTGCCTGCCTTAATCTGGCTGAACAGGTCATCCAGGGACAGTTTTGCTTTTGTATCTTCAATCAGCTTATTCTTGCCTTCTGAGATAAATGTCTCGGCAAAGCTTCTTGCTTCTTTCTCATTTTCAGTTGCCACAAACACTTCGCCTGCATTGGGCACATCGTTAAGGCCAAGGATTTCCACAGGTGTGGACGGTCCGGCCTCCTTCACACGGCGTCCCCGGTCATCCATCATTGCACGGATTTTTCCGAAGCATGCGCCGGCGGCAATGGTATCACCCACACGCAGCGTACCCTTCTGTACCAGTACGGTTGCAACCGGGCCCTTGCCCTTATCCAGCTCCGCCTCAATCACAAGGCCTCTGCCCTTACGGTTCGGATTGGCTTTCAGCTCCATTACATCTGCCGTAAGAAGGACCATCTCAAGAAGATCGGTGATGCCTTCCTTAGTATGTGCGGAAACAGGCACAAATATAGTGCTGCCGCCCCAATCCTCGGAAATCAGTTCATACTCGGAGAGTTCCTGCTTTACTTTATCCACATTGGCGCTGGGCTTATCAATCTTGTTGATGGCAACAATGATTTCAACCCCAGCCGCTTTTGCATGGTTGATGGCCTCAACGGTCTGAGGCATCACGCCGTCGTCTGCAGCAACTACCAGGATGGCAATATCCGTTGACTGGGCACCCCTCATACGCATTGCTGTAAATGCCTCATGTCCGGGCGTATCAAGGAAGGTGATCTTGCGGTCATTGATTTCAATGACAGATGCACCGATATGCTGTGTGATGCCGCCGGCTTCCCTTGCAGTCACATTGGTTTCGCGGATTGCATCCAGAAGGGATGTCTTGCCGTGGTCAACGTGGCCCATGACACACACAACCGGTGACCTGGGTATCATATCCTCGGAGCTTTCTTCATCCTCCTTAAGAAGTTCTGCAATCACGTCTACCTTTACTTCCTTTTCACAGAGGACGTCAAATTCCATGGCAATCTCCTCTGCCTGCTCATAGTCAATCTCCTGGTTCAGGGTTACGATCTGGCCCTTTAAGAAGAGTTTCTTGACAATGACAGAAGGCTGAAGCTTCATCTTATCCGCCAGCTCCCTGATGGTCAGCACATCCGGAAGGGTGATGGTCTTCACTTCATCCGCCTTTGCCTCTTCCTTTTTAGGCTGCGGCATGATAAATGCGCCCTTACCTGTCTTCGGGACTTTCTTTCCGTCCTCTGTGCGGTCCCTCTTGTCATAACGGTCATTTCTATGTGCATTCTTGTTCTGACGGTTACTGGTTGGTTTAGCCTGGATGGAAGTCTCAAAGGATGGCTTGCTGTCCCTGGTTCCCGGACGGCGGCTGTCTCCTCTTACGCCTCTTGTATCCCTTGCATCCTTATCCTTGTCACCTGCATAACCGCCCTGTGGCCTTCCGCCGTAGCCTCCGCCCTGGGGACGGTTACCCTGATAGCCTCCGCCCTGGGGACGGTTGCCCTGATAGCCCCCGCCCTGAGGACGGTTGCCCTGATAGCCCCCGCCCTGGGGACGGTTGCCCTGGTAGCCTCCCTCGCGGTTGCCCTGATAGCCTCCGCCCTGGGAACGGTTGCCCTGGTAGCCTCCCTCGCGGTTACCCTGATAGCCTCCGCCCTGGGGACGGTTGCCCTGGTAGCCTCCCTCGCGGTTGCCCTGATAGCCTCCGCCCTGGGGACGGTTTCCCTGGTAGCCTCCTTCGCGGTTGCCCTGATAGCCTCCGCCCTGGGGACGGTTTCCCTGGTAGCCTCCCTCGCGGTTGCCCTGATAGCCTCCGCCCTGGGGACGGTTGCCCTGGTAGCCTCCCTCACGGTTGCCCTGATAGCCTCCGCCCTGGGGACGGTTGCCCTGGTAGCCTCCCTCGCGGTTGCCCTGATAGCCTCCCTGAGAACGGTTGCCCTGGTAGCCTCCCTCGCGGTTACCCTGATAACCTCCCTGGGGACGGTTTCCCTGGTACCCTCCCTCATGGCTGCCCTGGCCTTCCTGGGATGTATGCTGCGGCCTTGCGGCCTCGCGGCTGTCAGGCGCATTCCCCTTATCTGCGGTCTGGGCTGCAGGCGCTGTCTGGGCTGCAGGGGTTTCTTTAACCGGCGCAGCCTCCGCTGCCTGGGCCTGGACCTGGGGACGTACCGGCTCCTGGTGCGGTGCCGGCACCGCAGCCATCGTCTCAGTCTTTGGAGCCTGTGTCTGCTGCGGCTGTGGCTTTGGCTGCGGTTTTGGCGGTACCGGACGCTTAATCTGCTGCTGTGCATTCTGCGGGCGGAACACGGCTGTCAGCTTTTTCTTGGCCGGTTCTGCCTTGCCGGCTGACTCCGCAACCTTGGATGCTTCCGGCTTCGATGCCTCTGTCCTTGGTGCTTCCGTCTTGGGGGTCTCCGTCTTAGGAGCCTCTGTCCTGGGCGCTTCTGCTTTTGGCGCCTCCTTTTTTGGTGCCTCTGCCTTCGGGGCAGCTGCTTTTTTAGGGCTTAATGAATTCCGCACAATATTCTCCTGATCCCTCGTCACATTCGATGCAGCGTACAAGGCGGCTGCGTTGTCTTTTTGTTTTATGATTTCCAATATTTCTTTACTGGTTTTACCCAGTTCATTTGCCAGTTCACTTACTCTCATTCAAACTACCTCCATTTATATTCATTAGTCCTGCCATTGACTTTGCGAACCCTGCATCTTCCACGGACAGGGATGCTCGAAACTCCTGCCCCATGGCGTGCCCCAGTTCATCCTTGGTACCAAACAGATAGATTGGGACTTTATAGTGAGTGCACATATTGGTAAACATTTTCTTCGTGTTGTCCGAAGCTTCCTCCGATACGATTACCATGTGTGACTTTCCGCTCTTAACAGACTTTTCCGTCGAAAATTCACCGCTGACCACCTTCCTGGCCCTTTTTGCAAGGCCTATCAGGCTTAACAGTTTTTTGCTATTTACCAAGCTCTTCCATCTCCTTTTCCAGAGTTTCATATACCTCTTTCGGAATCGCCATCTTGAAGGACCGTTCCACCCCCTTGCTCTTCACGGCCTTCCTTAAGCATTCCATTGATGGACACAGGTAAGCGCCTCTTCCGTTCTTACGGCCGGTGGCATCTAACATAATCTCATCTTCGGCGGTTTTTATGACTCTTATCATTTCTTTCTTGCTCTTCATCTCCTGGCAGCCAATGCACTGCCTGAGCGGAACTTTCTTAATACTCACTCACATCACTCCTAATCTTTTCAGAGTATCCCTAATCTCTCCACAACCTGTCTTATCGTGGAATTTCCTATTCCTGCTGGTTTCCGTCTTCCTGGTAGCCCTCTTCATATTCCGGGTAGTTTTCTGTATCTTCTAAGCTGTCGTCCTCAAAGCTGTCTTCCTCGAAACTTGGCGCAGGGGTATCTCCGTACTGAAGCCCCATCTGCTCAAAAAGCCCCATCTCCCTTGCCTGGGTCTCGCTCTTGATGTCAATCTTGAATCCGGTCAGCCTTGCTGCCAGCCTTGCGTTCTGTCCTTCCTTGCCAATGGCCAGGGAAAGCTGGTAATCCGGCACGATTACCTGTGCCTCGCGCTCTTCCTCGTCCGCCACCACACAGATCACCTTGGCCGGGCTTAATGCGTTCTCAATCAGATAGGCAGGATTGTCATCCCAGTTAATGATATCGATTTTTTCACCCCTGAGTTCACTTACAATGGCGTTCACCCTTGCCCCGTTAAGGCCGACGCATGCGCCTACCGGATCCACGTTGGAATCATTGGATTTAACTGCAATCTTTGTCCTGGAACCTGCTTCCCTGGCAATGGCCTTAATCTCCACGGTGCCGTCACGCACCTCTGCAACCTCGGACTCAAACAGGCGCTTAACAAGGTCCGGGTGTGTCCTTGACACGGAAACCCTTGGTCCCTTCGGCGTGTCCTTAACCTCCAGCACATATACCTTGATACGCTCGGTCGGCCGGAAGGTCTCGCCCTTTACCTGCTCGCTCTCATTGAGGATTGCATCCACCCTTCCAAGGTTGATGCTTACGTTCCTGCCAAGATAACGCTGCACGATGCCGGTCATGACATCCTTTTCCTTAGTATAATACTCATTGTAAAGAACCTTACGCTCTTCCTCACGGATTTTCTGTAAAATCACATTCTTGGCATTCTGTGTTGCAATACGGCCGAATTTCTTGGAATCCAGCGGAATCTGCACCGTATCACCCAAATCATACTTGGGGCTCAGCATCTTGGCATCCGCCAGGCTGATTTCCATTATATCGTCTTCCACCTGCTCCACCACGGTTTTTTCTGCATATACAGCAAAATCACAGGTGTTGGGGTTTACCGTGACTTTTACGTTATCGGCTTTTCCAAAATGGTTCTTACAGGCTGTGAGCAGTGAGTTTTCAATCGCTTCAATCAGTGTGTCCTTGGCGATGTTCTTCTCCTTCTCCAACACTTCCATTGCCTCTAACAGTTCCTTGTTCATGTTTATCCTCCTATCCATGCCTGGGCATGTGAATTAACTATCAATGCAGTATCAGAAATCCAGTGCCAGCCGTATCAGGGCAATATCCGGCTTTTCAAATACCATCTGGCTTCCGTCTTCCATGGTCAGCGTCACAGTATTCCCATCATATGCACTTAAGGCCCCTGTAAATTCCTTCTGCTTATCAATCTGGCGGTACAGACGCACATCCACGTCCTTGCCCATGCTTCTGATAAAATCCTTTTCCTTTTTAAGGGGACGGCCAAGTCCCGGGGAACTGACCTCCAGGATATAGCTTTCATCAATGAAATCTTCCTTATCCAGCCAATCCCCAAGCTTCCTGCTGATGACCTCACAGTCATCCACTGCAATTCCGCCTTCTTTATCAATATAAGCCCTCAGATACCAGGTTCCTGCTTCCTTTACATATTCCACATCCACAAGCTCAAAATGATGTTCTTCCATCAGCGGCAGGAGGTAACGTTCCACCCTGCTCTCATAGTTTTCCTTTTTTCCCATTGCTACACCACCTTTCCAATCCGTACAGTATTGTATGAGCTCTACTCAAAACGAAAGAGTGGACCGGCGTCCACTCTTTATCAGTACTCTACATTAGTTATCGTATACACTATACCATCATGTTCTGGTAAATGCAAGCATTTTCAGGGATTTTATTGAAAATATCCCGTATTTTAAAGCATTGCACGTCCCTTGCACCAGGTCTGGAGCACACTGTAATCATCCTCCAGCACCACCAGGTCCGCGTCACAGCCCACTGCAATCCTGCCCTTGCGGTCATCCACCCCAAGGCATCTGGCCGGGTTGATGGTGCAGGAATTGACTGCCGTGTCAAAGGGCACCATGGCGTCTTCCACCAGGATCTTAAGGCCCCGGTTTAAGTTCAGCGTGCTTCCCGCAATGGTATCGGTCCCCTTAAGCCTTGCCAGGCCGTCATCGCCAATCTCTATGTCATGGCCGCCCAGCTGGTACTGTCCTCCCGGAGGGCAGTGCTTCGCCCTGAGGGAATCGCTGATCATGATGGAGTAATCCCTGCCCTTGGCTGTAAAGAAATTATTCAGCGCAGCCAGATGGGAATGACAGCCGTCGCAGATGATCTCCCCATATATATCCCTGACCCTGAGCGCGGTCCCCACCAGCCCCGGCTTGCGGTGATGGTATGGGGTCATGCCGTTATAAACATGGGTCATGGAGGTGGCGCCGTTGGCAATGCCTAACAGTGCCTGCTCATAGGTTGCCGCCGAATGTCCCATGCTGACCACCACGCCGTGGGTGGAACAGTATCTTGTCAGCGCATGGTCCGGATCGCGCTCAGGCGCCAGGGTAATATACTTAATCATCCCCCCGGCAGCTTCCTGGTACTTCTTGAACTGCTCCACCGAAGCAACTGCAATGGCCTCCGGCGGCTGGGCCCCCTTATACTCCATATCCAGGAAAGGTCCCTCAAAATGGATTCCCAGTATCTCAGCGCCCTCATATCCCTCTTTGGCCACGCGCGCCACATTGGCAACCGCCTTGGTGAGCACCTCGGGCATCTGGGTCACCGTGGTTGGAAGGATGGATGTGACGCCCTCTTCCGGAATCCGCTTCATCCAGTTGCGAAGTCCCTCCGGCTCCCCGTCGTTGGTATCAAAATCATAGGCGCCATGGGTATGGATGTCAATAAACCCGGGCAGGATCCTCTTATCCCCGTAATCCTGGTCCGCCGTACCTGCATCGTACCCGTCAATCCGCTTAATGGTCCCGTTCTCAATCTCCATCTGGGCTGCCATGAACTGGCCTGCAATCCAGACTCTCTTACCCTGAATCTTCATATCGCTTCTCCTTTTCCATATGATATTATTCTGTCTATAATTAACTTCCCTTATCACAAGTATAGCACATAAAAAATAATTTTCAATATTAAATCATAAATAAAAATATTTTCTTTTTGTTTTATTTCCGGTGGCAGGCAGCAACACGGCAAAAGGCACGGAAACAGGCAGACCGCCTGATTCCGTACCTTTATCCTATACATTTAAAACTATTTTATTTCATCCGAGAAGGGATGCGATCTCCGGGAACGGCCCCAGGCTTCGTTTCAGGATTCCCTGGGTATAGGCAATCAATATGCCATAATTGGTCATTGGGATTCCCTGGTCCCTCGCACACTCCATCCTGTACTTCATCTCCCTTTCATTAAGCATGCATCCGCCGCAGTGGACAATGAGGCTGTACCCGCTTAAATCATCGGGAAACCCTGTTCCGGATGTAAAATGGAACTCCGGTTCCACGCCGGTATACTGCAAGATCCAGCCAGGCAGTTTCACGGTTCCGATATCATTGCACTGCCTGTGGTGGGTACACCCCTCCGAAATCAGGATTTTATCGCCCGCGGCGATACCCCCTAAGGCCGCCGCCCCCTTTACCAAGGGCGCCAGATTTCCCTTATACCTTGCAAACAGGATGGAAAATGATGTCAGCAGGATATCCTCCGGCGTATCCTTTGCCACCCTTCCAAATACCTGGCTGTCCGTGATGACCATCTTCGGTTTCTTTCCCAGCGCCGGCAGCGCCTTTGCCAGTTCATCCTCCTTCAGTACAATGGAGACCGCATCCGCTTCCAGGATATCTCGTATGGTCTGCTGCTGCGGAAGGATAAGGCGTCCCTTGGGCGCAGCCTTATCAATAGGCACCACCAGGACGACAAAATCCGATGGCTCCAGCAGATCCCCCACGATCCTGCGCCCGCTCTCCTGTACCTTCCCCAGGTCCGCCAGACATTCCTTGAGTTCATCAATGCCCTGTCCAGTAAGGGCGCTGACCTTGATTACGGGAAGGGAAGCCGGATATGGTTCCTGCGGTTCCCCGCCTGCTTCCACCTGCTTTTCCGGATTACACGGATCCGCAGCCGGATCATCCAGGTCCGCCTTATTGCAGGCAATCACACACGGTATATGCTTTTCCTGTATCCTCTTAAGAAGCGCCCGGTCCTCAGCCGCCATACCTTGGCCATGGTCCACCACCAGGACCGCCACATCCGTCTTATTGAGCACCTGGTAGCTCTTTTTCACACGCAGGCCGCCCAGTTCCCCCTCATCATCAATTCCAGGGGTGTCAATCATCACCACCGGGCCCAGGGGAAGAAGCTCCATGGCCTTCTGCACAGGATCCGTGGTGGTTCCCTTTACCCCGGATACCACGGCCAGGTCCTGGCCTGTGACAGCATTGAGCACGCTGGACTTTCCGGCATTCCTCCTTCCAAAAAAACCGATATGGACCCGTTCTGATGAAGGTGTGTCATTCATTCCCATATGTATCTGTTCCTCCTGTCCGTGTTCTGCATCATGTCCCAAAACCCAAAATATCCCAAAACATAAAACAGGATACGCCAAAACAGGCGTATCCTGACAATTACGTTCAAGTGTACCCGCCTTCCCTCTCAGCCCTGCTTCAGGTCAGTCAACACATATTCTGTTCCCGTCTGTCCGCGGTATCCTGTTTTGGGAATATCCGCGCGGGCTGCTTTGCTGTAAGGGATACCTGCCAGCGCAGAAGCCTGTTTTTTCCATCTTACTACATATTCCCCCAGGCTGTCAATCCCCGTGGATAAAACGGCCTTTGGACACAGGAAGGAGAACGGTACTTGGACATCCTATAGACCACTGGCAGCCCATCCGGCCCCAGTCACAGACCACTCTCAAGCTTCTGTCTCTTAATCCCATGTTTCTGCGCAAATCCGGTAAGGATCATGGTCAGGGCGCCGTCGCCAGTCACGTTGCATGCGGTCCCGAAGCTGTCCTGGAGGGCGAAAATAGTTAACATCAATGCCGTGCCCGACTCATCAAATCCAAGGACACCTATTATCAGCCCCAGGGACGCCATTACCGTGCCTCCTGGCACACCGGGCGCTCCAATGGCAAATATGCCTAAGAGTGCACAGAATAAAACCATGGTCCCCATGGAGGGGATGAAACCGTAGAGTATCTTGTTCACCGTCATGACAAAGAATACTTCCGTCAGCACAGATCCGCACAGATGGATATTGGCAAACAGTGGAATGCCGAAATCCACCATATCATCCCGCAGGGGCGGCTGTGACTTCTTGGCACAGCGCAGGGCGACCGCAAGGGTGGCTGCGGAAGACATGGTACCTACCGCAGTGATATAGGCCGGCCCGTAGTTCCGGATGACATCCAGGGGATTCGCTCCTGAATAGACACCGGCAATCACATAAAGCAGGGTCATCCAGATGAAATGCCCAATCATGACAATGATTACCACCTTTAAAAATACAGGCAGCTGTTTTGTAATGGTGCCTTCATATGATAAGGCGCAGAATGTAAATGCAATAAAAACAGGAAGCAACGGAATGACTACTTTTGTCACAATGGAAAGAACGATCTGCTGGAACTCCTCCAGGACATCCGTGATCACCTCTGCCTTGGTCCATGTAGCCGCCAGACCAAGAAGCAGGGAAAACACAAGGGCGCTCATGACCGGCATGATCTGGGGAATATCCAGCTGGAACACGATGTCAGGCAGTTTCTTAAGTTCCTCCACCTCAGAAATAATGGACAGATGAGGAATCAGGAAATAGCCTGCCATCATGGCAAACAGCGCAGCACCGATTGACGAGACATATGCAAGCGTAACAGCAACCCCAAGCATTTTTGATGCGTTATTGCCCAGCCTTGTAATCGAAGGGGCAATGAAACCAATAATGATTAACGGAACACAGAATACAATAATCTGATTCAATATGTACTTAACTGTTACAATGACGTGCATAAGACCATCGCCGCAAATCTGTCCGACGATGATACCGAGGATAACACCCAACAGTAATCGGAACGGTAAACTACCTGTTATTTTTTTCATACCTAATCTCCAATCATGATTTTAATTATCTCCTCGTTGGTCTCCTTCATTCCTTCCTTTCCAAGCCTGCCAACATTCTTAAGTGTTTCCTCCACACCCTTTGTCACGATGCCGTCTCCTCCATAGAACTGCTGACCGCGGATATACATGTTATAGCCCAGGATCCCTGCATCAACCGCCGAAGCAATCTTGGCTGCGCAGGACGCCTTTGCACCGTCACAGACAATGCCGGATACAATGGCAAGGGCATTGACAACCGTATGCACGATTTCCTTGTAGCTTCCGCCGCACAGATAAGCGATTCCTGCTCCTGCCCCTGCCCCTGCGCTGACCGCGCCGCAATATGCGGATAATCTTCCGATTGGCGTTTTCTGATGAATGGCAGTAAGGTTAGACAGAGCCAGCGCCCTGTATTTCTTCTCCTCAGTGACCTTCAGCTCCTCAGCATATACAAGGACCGGTACCGATGCCGTAATTCCCTGGTTCCCGCTGCCTGAATTGATGATGACCGGCAGTTCGCAGCCGTTCATCCTGGCGTCGGAACCAGCTGCCGCCATGGCCTTTGCCCTGGTGCGTACATCATTGCCTGACATATCAAGCAGCACCTTGCCGATGTTGGCGCCGTAGTTCCCCTTGATGCCCTCCTCTGCAATGGCCATGTTGTAGGAAATCTGACGGTCCAGGACCTCCTTGATGTCCGCAATGTCAACCGTGTTGATGAAATCCCAGATATCTTCCATATTAAGAAGGCTTCTGTCCGTCAGGCCCTCCTCGTCCTCTCCGGCCACTTCTATCTGTTTTAAAACCTCCCCGTCCTTTTCAACCAGTACGACATTGGTATGATAATTGGCGATACGCACCTTTGCATAGGAACTTCCTTTATACAGTGTCACGATGATGTCAAAGGTGATGCCATTGTCAACATGTTCCACCTCAATGTCGGTATTCCCTATAAATTCCTTCATCTGCGCAATCTGCTCCGGTGTCACCTGGGCAATTACCTCCAGCTCCTTATCCGGGTCACCTGCCACGATTCCGGCTGTTGCCGCGGCCGGGATTCCTTTTAAATGGTCTGTATTAGGAACAATCACGGATTTCACGTTCTTGATGATACTTCCGCTCGCCCCGATAACCACCCTGTCCGGCAGATCCCCCAGTACTTTTCTGGCCAATGCAGCGCCATAGGCCAGGGCAATGGGCTCCGTACATCCCATGGCAGGAAGCAGTTCCTCCTTCAGTATCTGAATATACGCGTTGTACTTTACATTGTCTTTTTCCATGATATTTGATTCCTTTCTTTTTTTGACTGATTTTTGGGAAAATAGTCATTATTTGGTATTGATTTCTCATTAAGCTTAATGTACCATAAAAACAAATGGTTGTAAAATTTAATGTTTTTATGATATAGTTTAAAAATTTTTATAGAAAAATCAATTTAAAAAGGACGTATACTATGGAATTACGAGAGATTGCAACTTTTCTTCAGGTAGCTCAGTTAAAAAGTTTTTCAAAAGCAGCCAAGCAGCTGGGATATTCCCAGGCCGCTGTCACCATCCAGGTCAAGCAGCTGGAGAAAGAGCTGAATGTCCACCTGTTTGACCGCATTGGCAAACAGACCACCTTAACCCATCAGGGCGTTGTGTTCTTTGAACATGCGGCCGCCATCATGCGGGATCTGGAATGCGCCAGGGATGCCGTGACGGAAGCCACGGAACTGACCGGGAGCCTGTGCCTTGGCACCATTGAGTCCATCTGTGCATCCATCTTCCCCCCTCTGTTAAAAGAGTACCACCGTCTGTACCCGCGGGTTAACGTAAGCATCATCACCGATTCCCCCGGTACCCTGCTGGACATGATGAACAGCAATGCCATTGACATCGTGTATTTTCTGGACAAGCGTATGTATGACGACAAATGGATCAAGGTCCTGGAAGAGCCTGAGGACATTGTATTCGTATCCTCCGTAAAGCACCCATTTTCCGGCCGGAAGGACCTGGACCTGCCCCAGGTCATTGGACAGCCCTTCATCCTGACTGAGAAAAATGCAAGCTACCGTTTCATACTGGAGCAATACCTGGCAGCCCAGGACATGACCATCCGCCCTTTCCTCGAAATCGGGAATACGGAATTCATCATCAACCTGCTGCGGGCCAATATGGGCGTCTCCTTCCTTCCCAGGTTTACCATCCTCTCCGACATTGAATCCGGCTGCCTGGCGGCCCTTAATGTGAAGGATTTCCACATGCAGACCTGGCGCCAGATTGTCTACCATAAGGATAAATGGGTGACCCGTGAAATGAATGCATTCATCGAATTGGCCGGGACATTCCTTCCTCCCGCCCCCGGCAGGTAAATCCGCCATCCATCCTGCAGGACCATTCCTATGCCGGTACGGCTGCAGTTTTTCATCCAGGAGGATATATTATAAGTATATTATGGAAAACAGGGAAGGTGAACCGAAAAGAGGAAAATTACATTTTTTAAAATCCTTGAAAATCATCCCCTTCCGTACTTTACATTTCAGGACATGTGTTGTTATAATGAAAGTTATACAGTACACATTTTCATATGAAAAAATGTTATATTGCAGGGAGGACAATCATGGAGCAGAACCTGTCACAATACAAGATATTCTACGAGGTGGCAAAAGCCGGGAATATTTCCAAGGCTGCCAAGGAACTCTATATCAGCCAGCCAGCCATCAGCAAAGCCATCAGCAAGCTGGAGGACAGCCTGGGGCTGTCCCTTTTCACCCGCAGTTCCAGAGGCGTACAGCTTACAGCGGAGGGGGAAATCCTGTTTGAACATACCAGGGAGGCATTTGACGCCCTGGACCGCGGGGAAATGGAGCTTAAGCGGATCCAGGAATTTGATATCGGCCATCTGCGCATCGGCGTCAGCAATACCCTGTGCAAATATATCCTGCTCCCTTACCTGAAAACCTTCATCGACCAATACCCGCACATGAAGGTAACCATTGAGAGCCAGTCCACGGCCCTGACCCTGACCCGCCTGGAACAGCAGAAGATTGACCTGGGATTGGTTGCAGAGCCTTCGGTGCGCAGGGACCTTGCGTTCATACCTGTAATGGACATACAGGATATCTTTGTCACCACCCCGTCCTACCTTGAAAACCTGTATCTAAGGGAAGGCAGGGATACCAATATTTTTGAGACCGGCAACATCATGCTCCTGGACACCAGCAACATGACCCGCCACCATGTGGATGAGTACATGTCGGATAACAACATACTGCCGCGCCAGGTCCTGGAAGTGACCACCATGGACCTTTTGATTGAGTTCGCGAAAATCGGCCTTGGAATCGGCTGCGTCATCAAGGAACTGGTGCAAAAGGAACTGGACAACGGCTCCCTGGTGGAGATTCCCCTGGACATCCCCATCCACAGAAGGACCATCGGCTTTGCGTACCATCCTTCCAACCAGGCCATGGCACTCAAGACATTCCTGGAGTTTTTATATTGACGCATTGCCGCTTGCCGGGGGACGTCATTGACCATATGAAAAGAGGGTGTCGCAAAATCATCAAAATAGATGATTGAGCGGCACCTTCGCTCTATATATAGAAAAAATCAGGAGA
>NZ_JAJFEB020000035.1:0-39770 GCF_020709765.2 Clostridium pacaense | reverse complement strand
GCGCGAGTGGCTCAGTGGTGGAGTATCGCCTTGCCAAGGCGAGGGTCGCGGGTTCGAATCCCGTCTCGCGCTTTTTTGATGGCTGGAATTTCCTTGATTTTATAGGGATTTCAGCCTTTTATGTGCTCCAAAATGCTGTAGACAGTTGTATACACCTCTAATCTGGTCAAAGGGAGAAATTTCCAGATTGGAGAAGGTATTTCCCCCTTCTTGGAATTATGGTAAAATAAAAATGGCCATAAACAGACGGTATTGACTGCTTCCGTCAGCTGAATCCATGAGGTGACAATATGAAGAGATTGGAGATTTCCTTTTTTGATACAGATGAAAAAGTCATAGTCGATGAAAATGCACTGGTTATAGCTCTTGATAATAAAACTACACCGGATGGTCTGACAAGGTGTATTATCTTGGAAGCCGACGGGAACCTGCCAAAAAAATTATTGGAACGTCCCTTGATGTTTTATATTTATGATGATGTACCAATCTTAAAATTATATAGGAGTGCATACATTTCTTCTTATCAATGGAAAGCTTAAAGCGTATAGTTAGGTTGGGTAAATACTTTAAATAAGGCCGTCCTGGGCGCCGGAGCATGATTTTGATATCAGCATGACAGCAGGCAGGAAGTTTCCTTTGGGCAGCTTCCTGTCTTGTCATATCTGGAAAATTGTACTATAATAGGCGAAATGGACTGCCCTGTCCCAATGAGGCGCCAGCCAGATGCAGAGGAACATTACCAGATTCACATTACCAGATGCACAGTAACAAAAGGGCTGGCTGCCAAAGCAGGGAAAAGTCACAGAACAGGCAGGTATAGAGGGATGACAGGATTAGGGACAATTGTAAATATCGGGGCAATCCTGGCCGGATGTATGGTTGGGATGCTGCTGAAGGGGGGACTTCCAAAACGCCTTCAGGATACCATCTCCAGCGCGGTGGGGCTGTGCGTGGTGTTTGTGGGGATAACAGGAGGAATAAAGGGCCTGATGACTATGTCCGGCAGCGGCTTTGAGACAAGGGATACCCTTGTGACTGTTGTGTGTATGGTGGCGGGAGCGGCGCTGGGAGAGTGGATTAATATTGAATATAAACTGGAGCAGTTAGGCGGCTGGTGTAAGTCCCGGATTCCGGGCGGCCAGAAGTCAGGGACTTTTACGGAGGCATTTGTCAGCTCATCCCTGCTGTTCTGCGTGGGCGCCATGGCAATCGTGGGCTCACTGGAGGACGGACTGAGTCATAATTACAGTACACTGTTTACAAAAGCAGTGATGGATGGGGTGCTGTCCATTGTATTTACCGCCACCCTGGGGATTGGAACCGTCTTCTCCATCTTTCCGGTAGGGATATACCAGGGCGGTATGACTGCGCTGGCCGGACTGGTGAAGCCGTATCTCACGGACCTGATGATTGTCAGGATGTCCTGTATTGGTTCCATCCTGATTTTCGGGCTGGGGCTGAATCTTGTCCTGGGAAGTAAAATTAAAATCGGCAACCTGCTTCCGGCGGTGTTCCTGCCGTTGATTGCATGTGCCCTTGGTTTTTAGGAATATACGGATATAAAAGGGAGGATGATGGAAATGGAATTTGCAAAGAGAATGGACCGCTTTGGGGAGGGTATCTTTTCAAAGCTGGCTGAGATTAAGAGACAGAAGCTTAAGCGGGGGGAGGAGGTCATTGACCTTAGTATCGGCGCACCCAATATACCGCCCGCGGCCCACATTACAGAGGCGCTCTGTAAGGCTGCAGCCGACCCTAAGAATTATGTGTATGCCATCAGCGACAGGAATGAACTGCTGGATGCTGTTTCCAGCTGGTATATGAAGCGCTATGGGGTCGCCCTGGACCCTGATAGGGAAATCTGTTCCCTGCTGGGCTCACAAGAGGGCCTTGCCCACATTGCGCTGACCATGGTGGACGAAGGGGATATCGTGCTGGTTCCTGACCCCTGCTACCCTGTGTTTGGGGATGGTCCCCAGATAGCAGGCGCTAATCTGTACTACATGCCCCAGAAAAAGGAAAATGGATATATAATCCGCCTGGACGGGATACCTGAGGACGTGGCAGAAAAGGCAAAGCTTATGGTGGTCTCTTATCCGAACAACCCGACCACTGCCATGGCGCCTGATTCATTTTATGAAGAATTGATTGCATTTGCGTCAAAACATGATATCATCGTGCTTCACGACAATGCATACAGTGACCTTGTGTTTGACGGAAGGACCTGCGGCAGTTTCCTGCGTTTCCCAGGTGCCAGGGAGGTTGGGGTGGAGTTTAATTCCCTGTCCAAGACATACGGCCTGGCAGGTGCCAGGATTGGCTTCTGTCTGGGCAATGAAGAGGTGGTGTCCAGAATCAAGCTGTTGAAATCCAATATGGATTATGGCATGTTCCTTCCTATCCAGGCAGCAGCCATTGCAGCCATAACAGGCGACCAGTCCTGTGTACATACCACGATGAAAGCCTATGAGACGCGCCGTAATATCATGTGCGACGGATTTACGGGGATTGGATGGAAGATGGAGCGGCCCGCAGCAACCATGTTTGTGTGGGCAGGAATTCCGGAGAAGTTTAAGTCCTCAGAGGAGTTTGTGATGGCGCTGGTGGAAAAGGCCGGGGTCATGGTAACTCCCGGCAGCGCCTTTGGCCCGTCCGGCGAAGGTTATGTGCGCCTGGCCCTTGTACAGGATGAGGAAATGCTGAATAAAGCCATCCGGGCCGTGGATGCCAGCGGTATCCTTAAATAAACGTGGGAGTGAAGGCTGAAGGAAAATGCAGATGGGTGCTTGGAAGCAGCCGGAAGGAGAACACAGGTGGTGCATGAGTGCAGCCGGAAGGAGGACGCAGGTGGTGCAATGAGTGCGGCCGGAAGGAGGACGCAGGTGGGGGCATGAGTGCGTCCGGAAGAAAAGGAGTAATGACAGGATGAAGGACAGAAAGACAACGGGCCTGCATGGGAGCGGGAAGACAATGGACCTGCCGGGGCGCGGTAAAACAACGGGCCTGCCGGAACACAGGACAGCGGCAGGTCCGGGACAGCGGGTGGCCCTTATCCTGCTGATTGTATATATATGCTTTATATATGGCAATTCCCTTACGCCTGCCCATATTTCCTCCAGGGAGAGCGGGTTCCTGCTCATGAAGCTTCATGACTTTTTGGAAATGATTGGTTTTGACAGCAGATGGCTTACTGAACATATTGTGAGGAAAAGCGCGCATTTTATAGAGTATACAGGTCTGGGCATCCTTCTTGCCTTTTACTGCAGGACATGGATGCCAAAAGGAATCAGGAAGCCCAGGCTGGCGGCAGAGCTGGCATTCCTTGTGCCCTTTGTGGATGAAACCATCCAGCTGTTTGTGGATGGACGGTCCGGACAGGTGGATGATGTTTGGCTGGATCTGTGCGGAGTGATGTGCGGTCTGGCGCTGACAACGGTACTGGCTTTCATGAGAAAAACAGATAGGGGAAAATTAAAATGAATTATATCATTTGGCTGTCCTATGACGGGACGCGTTATGACGGATGGCAGAAGCAGGGTAATACGGAAAAGACCATCCAGGGAAAACTGGAACGCGTCCTGGAGAAGCTGGATGGGGAACCGGTGGAGGTACGGGGCAGCGGAAGGACGGACGCAGGCGTCCATGCCCGTGGCCAGGTGGCTGATTTCCAGTTAAAGGGAGAGAGGGCGCCGGAAGAGGTAATGGAGTACCTGAACAGGTATCTTCCCGAGGACATAGCTGTGTGGAGAATCCAAACAGCGCCGGAGCGGTTCCACAGCCGCTTAAATGCTGTGAGGAAGACCTACCGCTACCAGATTGAACTGGGACCTAAAAAGGATGTGTTCCGGCGCAGCTATTATTATGGTCTGGGACAGGAACTGGACGTGTCTTCCATGGAAAGGGCCGCAGCATACCTGACAGGCACCAGGGATTTTAAGAGCTTCTGCGGCAATAAAAAGATGAAAAAATCCACGGTACGGACCCTGGAGTCCATACGCTTTGAACGTCTGGAAGATACCAGGCTTCATATATCATTTACGGGAAACGGGTTTTTACAGCAGATGGTGCGTATCCTGACCGGAACCCTGATTGAAGTGGGACAGGGCAGGAGAATGCCGGAGGACATGAGGTCCATTCTGGAGGCGCTGGACCGGCAGGCCGCCGGGTTTACAGCCCCGCCAGAGGGGCTGTTTCTTGAAACGGTAGAATATGGGGAACTGATATGACTGATTTTTTGGTAAAACATTTTGTTAAGAACCATGAACAGGTGGAGAAAGACGAGGTCAGGACAGAGTACGGCACCCTTGCAAGCGGGGTGGGAATCTGCTGTAACCTTCTGCTGTTTGCAGCCAAGCTGATTATTGGAATATTGGTGAACAGTATCTCTGTCATGGCAGATGCATTTAATAACCTGTCCGATGCAGCCTCTTCCATTATTGGCTTTATCGGCGTTAAGATGGCGGAAAAGCCGGCTGATGATGACCATCCATTCGGACATGGAAGGATTGAATATATTTCGGCTTTTATTGTGGCCTTCCTGGTCATCCAGGTGGGTTTTTCACTGTTTAAATCATCGGTGGGAAAGATAATCCACCCTGAGGATATGACCTTTAGATGGATTTCCATTGTCATCCTCCTGCTTTCCGTGGGAGTGAAGCTGTGGCTGTCCATGTTTAATAAGAAGCTGGGGAAAAGAATCAATTCCAAGGTCATGATGGCAACCTCGGCAGATGCAATGGGGGATGTGGCAGCCACATCGGCCACGATTTTTTCCATTGCAGTTTATGGCATCGCCGGTTTGAATGTGGATGGTATCGTGGGAATCATCGTATCCGTGGTAGTCATGATTGCCGGTGTGAATATTGCAAAGGATACCCTGGCGCCCCTGATAGGAGAGGGCATTGACCCGGAGTTTTATGAGGAAATCAGTAATTTTGTGGAGAGTTTTGACGGTATAGTGGGAACCCATGATCTGATTGTACATAATTATGGGCCAACCAGAAGCATGGCATCCATCCATGCGGAGGTTCCCAATGACTGCGATGTGGAGTTCAGCCATGAGATTATTGACCGAATTGAACGGGAGGCTCTGCGGCGGTTCCGTCTTCTGCTCGTAATCCATATGGATCCGGTGGAGACACACAATGAACTGGTTGTTAAATTTAAAGATATGGTGGCCGATGTCCTGGAAAATATTGACAGCCGCCTGGAATTCCATGATTTCAGGATGGTGGACGGACAGGCCCGGATCAACCTGATTTTTGATTTAGTAGTTCCCTGGGAATATAAACAGTCTGCCCAGGGTAAACTGAAAGCAAGGATTAGCGATGAGGTCAAAAAGCGGGATGGGCGATGCGAGTGCGTCATTACCGTGGAGAACAGTTTCATGTCGGGAAATAAAGAGTAGGCTAATCCCCAAAGGGGGAAGGGCAGATGACACAGGAAGAGATGATACAGGCAATGGCAGAGGGGGACAGGGAAGCCTTCCGCCAGTTTTATCAGGAAACCGCCCGTCCGGTATACAGCTTTATCCTGTCGCTGACAAAAAGCCCCTATGAGGCAGAGGACCTGATGCAGGAAACGTATCTTTGCGTATGGACCAAGGCCGGCTCCTACGTCCCGTTGGGAAAGCCTCTGGCATGGGTTTTTACCATTGCCAGGAATCTCTGCTACATGAGGTTCAGGGAGCAGAAAATGGTAAGCAATGTTGCCCTTGAAGACCTGGAAGGAAAGGAGGAAGGGGCGTATTGTGAATCCCTGGAACAGGCAGCGGACAGGAAGGTGCTCTTAGATGCCCTCGGTAAGATCAGTGAGGAGGAGCGGCAGATCGTGCTCCTTCATACGGCGGCCGGAATGAAGCACAGGGAAGTGGCACAGACCTTGGAAATGCCTCTGGCCACAGTCCTGTCCAAGTACAACCGCTCCATGAAAAAGCTTCAGAATATCCTGAAATATCCGGGCGCCTGAATGGCTGTCCGGGGAGAGATTCAAAAAGTCTTTGGAAAAATAGATGGACTTTGGAAAAATACTTTGGAAAAATATTCAAAAAGGTACTTGACGAAAATTAAACTATGATATATAATAACTTTCGTTGTGTTATTGGGCTATCGCCAAATGGTAAGGCAACGGACTCTGACTCCGTCATTTCAAGGTTCGAATCCTTGTAGCCCAGTTATTGAGGAAACCGGGAATCCAGTTCATGGATTTCCGGTTTTTTATGATGCGCCGCTGGCATATTGCCTTGCGGGATTATTTGGTTTATGGTATCCTATCCTGTAAGCGATGTTTTGCCAGAGCGCCAGATATCTGGGAAAAGGGGTTTGAATGTCTAGTAAAAAGAAAAATATATTGAACGCTGTATTTTTGCTGATTGTATTCTTCCTGACCATTTACAGTGTGTTTAAGGGAGAAGATTTAAGCGATATAGCGGATACCATAACCGAGGCGTCACCGGTGTTCCTGATCTTGGGCGTGTCCTGTGTGGTATTCTTCATATGGGCGGAGTCGGCCATCCTCCATTATCTCTTTGGAACGCTGCATGTAAAGGCAAAGCGGCGGACCTGCTTCATGTATTCGGCCATTGGCTTTTTCTTCAGCTGTATCACGCCCTCGGCAGGAGGAGGGCAGCCGGCCCAGGTGTACTATATGAGGAAGAATATGATACCGGTGCCCGTGGCAACGGTGGTGCTGATGGTTGTGACCATTACATATAAGTCCGTGCTGGTCATTGCAGGATGTCTCCTGGCTGTGTTTGGGAGGGGGCTGCTGGACCGTTACCTGTATGAGGTCATGCCTGTGTTTTATCTGGGTCTTACCCTGAACGTGGTGTTCTGCCTTGCCATGCTGATTCTGGCGTTCCATACGTCCCTGGCAAAGAATATTGCCATGAAGCTGCTGGGATTCCTGGTGAGGCTGCATATACTGAAGGATAAGCCCTCTAGGACGGAGCGTCTCACCCTGACCATGGACCACTACAATGAAACCGCCTTGTACCTGCGACAGCACAAGGAAGTACTGGTGCGGGTGACGCTCCTTACTTTCTGCCAGAGGATTGCCCTGTTTTCTGTCACATATTTTGTCTATAAAGCCTTTGGGTTAAGAGGGACCCACGCAGTAACCCTTATCCTTTTGCAGTCAACCATATCCATATCAGCAGACATGCTTCCCCTTCCTGGGGGCATGGGAATCAGCGAGCATCTGTTCCTGACCATATTTGACCCTATTTTTTATGGGGACCTGCTGCTTCCGGCCATGGTACTTTCACGGGGAATTGCCTATTATGTGCAGCTGCTGTTCAGCGCTGCCGTGACATTAGGCGCCCATATCCTGGTCGACAGACGGCAAAAAGGAACCTAAAAAATTTTTAGGTAATCTAAAAATGATTGTGCATATTGCTGAATTTTCATCTTCAAGTTGGTCAGTATGCCCATTGTAGAGGATAATAGAACGTGCTATGATTAAATATATAAAATATTTTAGGTACACTAAAAAAATTAGAGGTGTTAGCACGTGAAAAATTCAGATATGTTCAAGCGTTATGGAATGTTTATTGCAGGAGTCATATTCAGTGCATTGGGAATAAGCCTGATTACAAAAGCAGGGCTGGGAACGTCGCCGATTACCAGCCTTGCTTTTGTGTTGACCTTTATTTTCCCGCATACCCTGGGTACCTTTACCATGATGGTCAATTCTGTTATGTTTATCATCCAGGTAATCCTGCTGGGGAAAGCGTTTCAGAAAATCCAGCTGCTTCAGCTTCCTGCGGCGCTTTTATTTTCCGTCTGTATTGACGGCTGGCTCAGCATCCTGAGTTATTGGCAGACAGGCGGCTATGTGGGACAGGTGCTGATGCTGCTGCTGGGCTGCGTCTTCCTGGGGCTTGGGATTGCACTTGAGGTCATACCCAATGTCCTCATCCTTCCCGGTGAAGGACTGGTACGTGTGATTGCAAGGCTTACCGGATGGAGGTTCGGCCGTGTGAAGACCGGGTTTGATATGAGTATTGTGGCCAGTGCGGTGGTGGTTTCCGTCCTGGTAAAGGGACAGGTGCTGGGCATCCGGGAGGGAACCGTGATTGCGGCCCTGATTGTGGGGAGCATATCCCATTTCTTTATCGAGAAGGTTTCTGCGGCCCTTGGGGGCTGGATTCCGTCCTATACAGAGGCAGGAGACGCATGTTCATAAGAGTTGCAGGAGATAAAATAATTTTGGCCCAATAATAAAAAAGTGCTTGACTAATTGCCACAATATGGGTATAATTAATCCCGCAGCTGTTAATCACCAGCGTGATTTCCAACAACTGCGGGATTAAAAAGTTAATGATGGGCTATCGCCAAACGGTAAGGCAACGGACTCTGACTCCGTCAGTTCAAGGTTCGAATCCTTGTAGCCCAGCTAGGAAGAAGCTGGCCAGCATAAGACAGGTGCTTATGCCGGACAGCTTTTTTGCATTTCATGGGATGGCGGATATCACTGCCGTGTATATCTTTTTGAGAATCCATAATGACAGATATTGGTCAAATGATATTGTGAAAAAAATTTCATTTTATATATTGATATATTTTGCCGATCATGGTAGAATAATGAACGGTCAACAGATACATGATTGGGCTATCGCCAAATGGTAAGGCAACGGACTCTGACTCCGTCATTTCAAGGTTCGAATCCTTGTAGCCCAGCTAAGACAAGTCTTTAGATATGAGGAGAAGTCCTTATGTTTAAAGACTTTTTTAACAGGGTGGTTTTAACGGGATGGGAACGTTGGACAATAGGTCATGAGGGAAGGCATGGGGGATGACGCGATGACGGTTGGGGATGCGCTTGAGATTTCAGATATATTAAAGGATGCCAGTCCGTCCAGCAGGGCAGAAATCATGTCCTTTGCCTATATAAAAGGGTATGAGAAGGGTCAGCATGTGTTTTACGATAGTGAGGAGCTGTCCTGTTTCTATATTATATTAGAAGGACTTGCCTCCCTCTATAAGCTGAACACCCTGGGGGAAAAGAAGGTGGTATTCATATACGGACCTGGAAAGATGCTCAATGAAATCATGTTCCAGGACCTGCCGGTATCCATTAACTGTGAAATCCGGGAAAGCGCCCAGGTGCTGGTGCTTTCCAAGGAGCGGTTCTGGCACGTGATGGAGCGGGACCCTGGATTGACCAGGGCTGCCTTTGACGCCATGGCCCTCAGGATACGCAGGCTTTACAGACAGCTTAAGAACACCACCAATGCCATGAAAGGTGAAAAAAGGCTGGCTGCAAAGCTTTACAAGCTGGCCAGGGATTATGGGGTCATGACGGACAAGGGGGTGCTGATCCAGATGCAGCTCAGCATCACCTACCTGTCGGAGATGCTTGGCTCCCAGAGGGAGACGGTATCCAGACAGGCCAAGAAATTAGGGGATTTGGGTCTTATATATGTGGAAAAGAACCATTTCTGGGTCCCTGATTTAGAAAAATTAAGTGATTATTTTAAGCAGCCGTGATATAAATCACGGCATTTTTTATTTTTATCTGTTATAGTTAAAATATTAACAAAGAAAAGGAGTATGTGCTGCATGGGATACCGTCTGCGGGAAGATGAACTGCGTCAGTTGTTTGAGATGTGGAACCGGGATTATGTGGTTTATGGACCGAAGTGCATGGCCGGGGAAGGGATGTATTCGGATACGGATGTGGTAAGATATGAGCGGCTGAAAGGGTTTGAGGAACTGGAATGGGAAAAGAAGTCCGCTTACTCATTTAAGGAGGCAGTCCTGCCGATTACACAGATTCTCTTTTATTTTACGGAAGGGGAGGTAAAGGAGGCTGAGCCTGAGAGGAGGAAACCGGCGCTTCTGATTATGAGAAGCTGCGATATCCATGCGCTTAAAAGGCTGGATACGGTTTATCTGGATAACCGCTTTGAGGACAGCTATTATGCGCGCCTGAGGAAGGGGCTGCGCCTTGTGCTTTTGGGCTGCAGCGAATCCTGTGACAACGGGTTCTGCGTGTCCATGGGAACCAACCGGACAGAGGAATACGATGCAACCATGAATATAAAGACAGTTGACGGACAGGTCCAGGCGGAATTAACAGGCAGTATGGACGGACTGGACGCCTGGCTGGATGGACTGGGAGCCGGTATGACAGAGGCTGCGCCGGATTTTGTCAGTGAAAACCATGTGAAGGTAAGGATACCGGAGGAATGTGGGCCTGAGCATGTAAAGGCCGGTCTGTGGAAGGATTATGACAGCCGCTGCATTGGCTGCGGACGGTGTAACTTTGTCTGTCCCACCTGCACCTGCTTTACCATGCAGGATATATTCTACCAGGACAATGGAAGGGCGGGAGAGCGGCGCAGGGTACACGCTTCCTGTATGGTGGACGGCTACACGGATGTGGCGGGCGGAGGCTGTTACCGTAATTCCAAAGGAGAGCGCATGCGCTTTAAGGTCCTGCACAAGATATCTGATTTTAAGAAACAGTTCGGATACCAGATGTGCGTGGGCTGCGGCCGGTGTGACGACATCTGTCCGGAATATATCTCATTTTCAGCCTGCGTGAACCGTTTGGCGGATATGGGAAATGCCGAAAAGGAGGTGCGCTGATGAAGGGCCAGGAGTATGCACCATTTTTGTCAAAGATAGTAAAGGTAAAAAAACATACGGAGATTGAGTACACCTTTTCCATGGAGTATTTTGGGGATGTGAAGCCGGGACAGTTTTTTGAGGTGTCCATCCCAAAGTACGGCGAAGCCCCCATCTCGGTCAGCGGGATCGGGCCGGACTACGTGGACCTGACCATCCGCCGGGTGGGCCGGGTGACCGGAGAGGTATTTGAACGGTATGAAGGGGATTCCCTGTTCATGCGCGGACCTTATGGAAATGGTTTTGATGTGGATGATTATAAGGACAGCGAGCTTGTAGTCATCGCCGGAGGCACCGGGGTGTCGCCGGTGCGCGGCGTGGTGGAGTATTTTTCCCATCATTCCGGGGAGCGTAAGGGCATGACATTGATTGCGGGTTTTAAAAGTCCCGGTGATATCCTGTTTCAGGAGGATTTTAAGGAATGGGATCAGACCATGGACCTGATCCTTACCGTGGACGGGGCAGAGGATGGCTATGGGGGAAGGGTGGGACTTGTGACAAAGTACATACCTGACCTGGACCTTAAGGACGCGTCATCTGCAAAGGCCATCGTGGTGGGACCGCCGGCCATGATGCGCTTCTCTGTCAAAGGGCTTTTGGAGCGCGGCTTCCTGGAGGAGAATATCTGGGTAAGCTATGAGCGGAAGATGTGCTGCGGAATCGGCAAATGCGGACACTGCCGCATCGGGGATAAATACGTCTGTGTGGACGGACCGGTATTCCCCTATACGGTGGGAAAGAACCTGTTGGATTAGGAGGCGTGTAATGGATATCAATACAAAGAAGTTAAAAAAGAATGCCTTCCGGGTCACCAAGGAGCGCGGACTGACCGCATCCCGCGTCAGGGTTCCGGGCGGGCACCTGGATGCCAGGTATCTGTCAATGATACAGGAGATTGCCCAGCAGTATGGCAATGGCAGCGTCCACATGACGGTGCGCCAGGGGTTTGAGATTCCCGGTATCCGGTATGAGGACATGGATAAGGTAAATGAACTTTTACAGCCCATCATCCAGGGCATCGGCATTAACCAGGATAAGCCGGGCTGCGGCTATACTGCGTCGGGCACCAGGAACATTTCCGCCTGCGTGGGCAATCAGGTCTGTCCCTATGCATGCTATGATACCAGCGGATTTGCATTTAAGATTGAAAAGGCGGTATTTCCCAATGACCTCCATGTGAAGGTGGCCCTGACCGGGTGTCCCAATGACTGCGCCAAGGTCAGGATGCACGACTTTGGCATCATGGGAATGACGCATCCGGAATACAGGCAGGACCGCTGTGTCAGCTGCGGCGCCTGTGTGAAGGCCTGTGAGAAAAAATCGGTTGGCGCCCTGAAAACAGTAAATTACCGGGTGCAGAGGAATCATGAGAAGTGCATTGGCTGCGGCGAGTGTGTGATCCAGTGTCCCACCAGGGCATGGGTGCGCAGTGGGAAAAAGTATTACCGCCTGACCCTTCTTGGAAGGACCGGCAAGAAGAATCCGCGCATGGGGGAGGATTTCATCAAGTGGGCGGATGAGGAGAGCATTATAAAAATCATCACTAATACCTATGAGTATGTGAAGGAATATATTGACCCCGAGGCGCCCGGGGGCAAGGAGCATATCGGATATATCGTGGACCGGACCGGGTTTGAGGAGTTTAAGAAATGGGCCCTTAAGGATGTGACCCTGCCGGACCTGGCTGAACTTGAGGAGCGGATTTACTGGAGCGGGATAAAATATTAATGGGGAAGGAGTAAGGAACGCATGAAAAAGGTACAATCAACCTGCAACTACTGTGCCCTGGACTGCAACATGGATTTTTATGTGGAGGATGGGCGGATCGTGAAAGTGCTGCCGACCAAGGGGTATCCGGTCAATGACGGCTTCTGCTGTATCAAGGGACTTTCCCTGGACAGACAGCAGACCGTGGTCAAGACATCGCCCCTTCCAAGGATACGCCAGGCAGACGGCTCCATGAAGGAGGTCTCATGGAATGAGGGTTTTTCTCATGTGGCGGATAAGCTGAAGGAGCTGCAGGAGAAATACGGGAAGGAGAGCGTGGCCGGAATCAGTACGGGACAGCTTACCATGGAGGAATTTGCGCTGTTCGGTCATGTGATGAGGAATTATCTCAAGACCAATGTGGACGGCAATACCCGCCTTTGCATGGCGACTGCCGTGGTGGCCCATAAGCAGAGCTATGGATTTGATGCGCCGGGATATACCCTGAAGGACCTGGAGCTTTCCGACACCATCGTATTTGTGGGAGCCAACCCGGTGGTGGCACACCCGATCCTGTGGAAACGGGTGCGCCAGAACCCTGACAAGAAGGTGATTGTCATTGAACCCAGGAAGTCGGAGACAGCCATGAACGCGGATTACTGGTATCCGGTTAAATGCAGGGGGGACCTGAGGTTGTTCTATATCCTGGCAGGCGTGCTCATTGATAAGGGATATGTCTGTGAGGAATATATAGAAGCGCACACAGAAGGGTATGAGGAATTTAAGGGGTTTGTGAAGGATTATACCCTGGACCGGGCAGAGGAGATGACCGGGCTTTCAAAGGAACAGATCCTTGAGCTGGCGGAGCTGATCCACAGCGGGAAGCGTGTCTCCTTCTGGTGGACCATGGGCGTGAACCAGGGATACGAGGCTGTGCGAACCGCCCAGTCCATCATCAATATCGCGCTGATGACAGGCAACATAGGACGTCCGGGAACCGGGGCCAATTCCATCACAGGCCAGTGCAATGCCATGGGCTCCAGGGCCTACAGCAATACGGCGGTCCTGTACGCTGGCGGGGACTTTACCAATCCGGCCAGGCGCGCCAGGGTGGCGGAGGCGCTGGGGGTGGACGAAAGCGTGCTGGCTGAGAAGCCCACAGCCACCTACAACCAGATTATTGAGGGAATCAATGAGGGAAGGATCAAGGGCCTCTGGATCCTCTGCACCAATCCAAGGCACAGCTGGACCAACAACGAGACATTTGCCAGCGCGGTGAAGAAGCTGGAGCTGTTCGTGGTCCAGGATATCTATGACACCATTGAGAGCGCTGAGGAATGTACGGTATTCTTCCCCGTGGTTCCGGGAATCAAGAAAGAGGGGACATACATCAACCTGGAGCGCCGCCTTTCCGCCATGCGCCCCTGTCTTGAGAAAAAGGAAAATGAGATTACTGACTACGAGGCCATCCTGGGCGTCGGAAAGGCCCTGGGCATGGGCAGCCTCCTGAACGGCTGGGAGACGCCCCGGGACTGCTTTGAATTGATGAAGAAATGTTCCAAGGGCATGCCCTGTGACATCACCGGAATCACCTGGGAAATGTTAGAGGATTCCCACGGAATCCAGTGGCCCTTCAGGGAAGGGGATGCCCTCCAGGAGGATGAGCGCAGGCTTTACGGCGACGGATGCTTCTTCACGCCCAGCAAGAAGGCGCAGTTTAAGTTTGAGGCGCCCAAGGAGAACCCGCTGCCTGTCACGGAAGAATTTCCATATATACTTAACACGGGACGCGGCTCCGTGGGACAGTGGCATACACAGTCCAGGACCAGCGAGGTACAGTTTATCGGGGATGTGTCGGCAAAGGAGGCATACCTGTATATGAATCCTGACACGGCCGCCGCCAGCCATATTGAGGAAAACAACTGGATCAAGGTCCACTCCGCCAATGGGCAGCAGGCTGCCTTCCGGGTCAGGATATCGGAGCAGGTAAGGCCCGGGGAGCTTTACGCGCCCATCCATTACATTGAGTGCAACCGGCTGACCCCATCCATTTACGACCCATATTCCAAGGAGCCATCCTACAAGGCAACGCCTGTGTGGTTTGAGAAAATAGAAGGAGGAAATGCATATGCTGCGGATAAAAATTGACAGGAGCCGCTGCATCGGCTGCCTGACCTGTGTCACAGCCTGTGTGGTCAGCCATGAAAGCTGCGATGCCAGGAACCGGGTGGTCATTGACAGCCAGGCAAAATGCGCCCCCATATTCTGCCGCCATTGCGAGCGCCCGGAATGTGTCTACACCTGTATGACCGGGGCCATGCATAAGGACCCGGATACCGGCTTCGTGGAATATGACAGGGAGAAATGCGCCAGCTGTTATATGTGCATCATGGCCTGTCCCTACGGCGTGTTAAAGAGCGACCGGCTGGAGCATAAGGAAATCATGAAATGCAACATGTGCGTACACCGTACAGAAGATGGTTCCCCTAAGCCCATGTGCGTGGAAATCTGTCCCATGAATGCAATTACACTGGAGGAGGTGGATGTATGAGATATGTGGTATTAGGCGCGTCTGCCGCCGGGGTAAACGGTGTGCGGCAGCTGAGAAAGCAGTGCCCGGAGGCTGAAATCATCCTGGTATCTAAGGACAGCACGGTATATTCCCGATGTATCCTGCATCATTATCTGGGAAACATGCGGACAAAGGAGGAGCTTTGTTTTGCAGAGGAGGATTTTGAGGACAGGTACAAGGTGGACTGGAGGAAAGGCGTCAGCTGTACGGGGCTGGATGATAAGGAAAAAAAGGTCATCCTCTCAGACGGGACCAGCATTTCCTATGACCGGCTCCTGATTGCCACCGGCTCCCACACGCTCCTTCCTCCAGTTAAGGGGCTTCAGGAAACAGAAGGCGTATACGGCTTCCATAACCTGGATGAAGTGGAATCCATTAAGAAACGGGCCGGGAAGGCGGAACACATCGTGGTCATGGGCGGCGGCCTTACGGGACTGGACGCGGCGGTTGGATTCCTCCACCTTGGGAAAAAGGCGGACCTGGTAGAGATGGAGGGGCATCTGCTGGCAAAACAGCTGGATGCAAGAAGCTCAAAAACCTACGAGGAGGCTATGGAAAATGAGGGCATCCGCCTGCATCTGGGCGTGGGTATCCGGGAAGTGTGCTCGAAAAATGGAACAATCACATCCCTGAAGCTGACGGATGGTACAGAGCTGGCATGCGATATGCTGGTAGTCACTGCGGGCGTGCGGCCAAACATTGATTTCCTGAAAGGCTCCGGTGTGGAGTGCGACCAGTTTGGTCTTGTGATTGACCGGTACGGGCAGACCAGTGTTCCTGATATTTACGGCGCAGGCGATGTGACCGGGCGTTCCCCCATCTGGCCCGCGGCCGTGAAGCAGGGCATGGTGGCGGCCGTGAATATGGCCATGGATGATGCGCAGGAAGGCAGACGGGCAGCCATGGATGATGCGCAGGAAGGCGGACGGGCAGCCATGGATGATGCGCAGGAAGGCGGACGGGCAGCCATGGATGATTCGCAGGAAGACAGACGGGCAACCATGGATGACTTCTTTGCCAGCAAATCCACCATGAATTTCCTGGACATACCCACCATGTCATTGGGTATCCCGGAGCGGCCGGACCACAGCTATGAGGTGGTTTTGGAAGACAGGGACGGCATTTACCGTAAGGTCATCCATAAAAACGGAAAGATATACGGGGCAATCCTTCAGGGCGACCTGTCCTACGGCGGTGTGCTTACCCAGCTGATTGCAAGTAAGATTGATGTATCCAAAGTGAAGAAGCCATTATTTGAGATTGACTACTCAGATTTTTTCCATACAAAAGATAATTTTGAATTCTATTATGAGGAGGCTTAAGCCTATGAAAGAGAGACTGAAAAACATGCCCATCCCGGTAGTGGCAACCATGCTGGGCGCGGCAACGCTGAGCAATATCTATCAGGGACTTGGATATGACTGGGTCCGCCATCTGACCATGTGGGCGGCCACGGCAGTGCTGCTTTTTTATATCGGGAAAATCATCCTTTACCCTTCGGTTGTAAAGGGGGAGTATAAGAATACGGTCCCGGCCAGCCTCTATGCGGGAATCACCATGGTAACCATGATCCTGTGCAGCTATTATAAGGACTGGGCGCCGGGTCCGGCCAGGATTGTCCTGATTGCGGCTGTCTGTATCCACGCCGTACATATCCTGGTTTTCCTGTTTAACAATGTGTTTCACGGCGTGAAGCTGGATACCTTTGTCCCAAGCTGGTTCGTTACATTTAACGGGATCATGGTATCCACCGTGGTAGGCTTGGCCATGCTGCCTCCCATCATGGCAAAGGCCGTGCTGGTATGGGGACTGTGCATTTACACCATCACCATCCCCTTCATGGTGTGGAGGCTGGCCACAAGGGAAGTCAAACCGGCTGTGTGCCACACCCAGGCCATTGTGCTGGCCCCCTGCAGCCTTTGCCTGGCAAGCTACCTGAACCTGGCTCAGGAACCCAGCATGGTTCTTGTGGGCGTCCTGTTTTTCTGTGTTCTTGCCTCGCTGGTATTCATCATTGTCAAGCTGCCCGTATTTTTTGCGGTTCCCTTTGCGCCCGGTTTTGCAGGACTTACCTTCCCCATGGCAATTGGGATCGTGGCCTCCAACAAGGCGGCTGCCTTTTTCACTGGCGCGGGCCAGGAGACCCTTGGCTATGTGGTGAAACAGATTGCGGGTATACAGATTTACCTGACAACGGCCATCATCGGCATGGTATTGTTCGGTTTCCTGAAAATGCTCTTTGGCGCCGGCAAAAAGGCGGCTTAACAAGAATCCGGCTTTCACTTATGGCATGGATGGATTCTTGATCCTAAATATGCGTCCGCTTAGGCGGGCGCATATTTTTATGGACACCTTCCGGGAACTGGTATATAATTTTCCTAACAAGTATAAGGATGTGGCTGAAAATTGCTTTCCGCCGGCTACCATGTGGGGAGCTGGCGGTGGATTTCTTAGGGCAGCTGGCGGGAATGGATTTCCGGACACACCCCGGGTATGGCTGAACCATCATTTCCGCGGGATGATGGATGTTCGGACATTTCCCGGAGGGAAGGGGAGGTTCACATGAAAATTCTGGTTATCAACAGCGGCAGTTCCTCACTGAAATTCCAGGTGATTGATTCGGAAACCGAGCGGGTCCTTGCAAAGGGGCTTTGTGAACGGATTGGGATTGACGGCCGTTTTACCTATAAAACAGATACAGGCGTGTCATTGAAGGAGCCGGTTCCCATGAAGGACCACAAGCAGGCGGTACATACCATACTGGATACGCTGTCGGACCTGGATAAAGGCGTGATTGGGGAATTTTCAGAGATTGACGTGGTGGGACACCGGCTGGTCCACGGAGGGGAGAAGTTCACTGGCTCTGTTGTCATCAGCGAAGAAGTCATTCATGCCATGACGGAGTGTAATGACCTGGCGCCCCTGCATAATCCTGCCAATCTGGTGGGGGTGGAGGCCTGCCGTGAACTGATGCCGGACACCCTGATGGTGGGGGTATTTGATACGGCATTTAACCAGACCATGGAGCCAAAGGCATTTCTGTACGGCCTTCCCTACAAGTACTATGAACGGCATAAAATCCGCCGCTACGGTTTTCATGGAATCAGCCATAAGTACGTTTCCCGCAGGGCGGCCCAGTTCATGGGACAGGACCCGGGGCGGGTGAAGACCATTGTCTGCCACCTGGGGAATGGCGCCAGTATCTGTGCGGTCAAATACGGTCAGGTGGTGGACAACTCCATGGGATTCACGCCTTTGGAAGGGCTGGTGATGGGGACCCGCTGCGGCGATGTGGATGCAGGGGCGCTGGAATATCTTGCTAAGAAGGAGGACCTGGACATCAAGCAGATCGTGGCCATACTGAACCAGGAATCCGGGGTACTGGGCATATCCAAAAATTTTTCCAGTGACTTTAGGGAATTAAAGGACGCGGAAATCAAATACCACGAAAAGGCAACCCTGGCCAGGGAGATATTCGCATACAGGGTAGCCAAGTACGTGGGCAGCTACGCCGCTGCCATGAACGGCGTGGACAACATTGTCTTTACGGCCGGAATCGGTGAAAATGATTCCGATATACGTGAGGAGATATGCAGTTATCTGGAATACCTGGGCATTACCATTGACGAGGTAAAGAACCGGGAGCAGGCAGAGGCCGTGAAGATATCAGACGGCACCTCCAGGGTCAATGTACTGGTCATAAAGACCAATGAGGAACTGGAGATTGCCCGGGAGGCGGCTGCCGTGGCGGAAGGGCTTGTATAATCCGGTTTATCTGTGATACAATGTCCTGGTACACTGACGCCGTACAGAAAGATTCATGATAGGATTCATGACGAAAGGCGAAACGAAAGGCAGAACGAGGTAAATATGTATACGATTAACAGCAGGGTCCGTTATAGTGAGACGGACGAACGCGGACAGCTCTCCCTTACCGGGATCATCAATTATATGCAGGATTGCAGCACGTTCCAGTCAGAGGATGCAAGGGTTGGTGTGGAGTACCTGGATACAGGCCACAGGGCGTGGCTTCTGTCCTCCTGGAGGATTCTGATTGACCGTTATCCAAAGCTTGGGGAACGGCTGGTGGTAGGGACATGGCATTGTTCTTCCAAAGGGATTTACGGGTACCGTGATTTCGTGATCCAGGACGAAAAGGGGCATGACTGTGTCAGGGCGGCTTCCGTGTGGTTTCTCTATGATACGGAAAAAAACATGCCGATCCGGGTACAGCCGGAGGACACGGAGCCTTACGGGGACAGGGAACCGCCCCTTGAACTGGGCCCGGCGCCAAGGAAGATAGCGGTGCCGGAAACGTATGAGACAGGGAAACCCATCGTGGTGGCGCGGCATCATATTGATACCAACCACCATGTGAATAATGCCCAATATGTGGATATGGCCAGGGAATCCATCCCGGAAGGGCTTAAAATCAGGGAAATACGGGCAGACTATAAGAAAGCGGCTGTTCTGGGTGATGTCATCATTCCCCATGTCAGCCAGGGGCCGGACCACGTGTGGACGGTTGCCTTAAACAATACGCAGGATGACGCCTACGCAGTGATATGGCTGCGGACCGAACCGGAAGAAGAGGCCGGACCAGAGGGGGAGAAAGATGATTGAATTAGGAAAAGTACAGGAACTTGAAATATTGAGGGAAAAAGATTTTGGCGTATACGTCGGTGAGAATGCAGGGGATGAGGCATCGGTCCTCCTTCCAAAAAAACAGGTCCCGGAAGGGGCAAAGGTGGGGGATAAGATCCAGGTATTCATTTACAAGGATTCCTCGGACCGCCTGATTGCCACCACGGCCGCACCCAAGCTCCAGGTAGGGGAGACCGCCATGCTGGAGGTAAAGGATGTGGCGAAGATAGGGGCTTTTCTGGACATGGGACTGGAGAAGGACCTGCTGCTGCCTTTTAAGGAGCAGACCCATCCGGTACGCAAGGGGGAGCACTGCCTTGTTACCCTTTACGTGGACAAGAGCAGACGTCTGGCAGCCACCATGCGGGTATATTCCCATATGAGTAACCAGTCCCCATATAAAGCGGATGACTGGGTGAACGGTACGATTTATGAGATTAATGATACCATTGGGGCATTTGTGGCAGTGGACAATAAATATTATGGGCTGATACCGAAAAAGGAGCTTTTCGGAAGGTTCCGGGAAGGCGATACGGTGCAGGCCAGGGTGACCAGGGTGCGCGATGACGGGAAGCTGGATCTGTGCGCGCGGGAGAAGGCCCATGTGCAGATGGGGACGGACGCAGAGGCCGTGCTCAAGGTAATCGATGACTTTGACGGGGTGCTTCCTTTTAACGACAGGGCCAACCCGGATGTCATCATGCGCGAGTTCCACATGAGCAAGAACGCATTTAAACGTGCGGTTGGCCGTCTTCTGAAGGAAGGTAAGATCCGCATTACGGAAAAGACCATTGAGCGTATATAGATGCAGATAATTGAGCGTATATAGATGCAGATAATTGAGCGTATATAAATGCAGATAAATATGTATAAATGCAGATAAAGATGCGTAACCGGCAACCGGAATCATCAGGCAGTCCCATATACGGCGGCTGCCTTTTTATGTACCGGGCCTGGCGTGGGCGGGGATGGGGTTACAGGGATGCACGGGGATACACGGATGACGGAGCGCTGGTTTCAATTACACCTTAATGTGGGGAAGGAGATAAGAATATGAACAGAAGAAGCCCGGCAGTGGATTATATCCTTATTGTGGCAGGGACATTCCTTATTGGATTTGCAATTAAAAATATCTATGACCCGGTCAGCATGGTAACAGGAGGCGTGTCCGGCCTGGCCATCATTGCCAAGGAGCTGTGGTCCGTTCCTTTGTGGCTGACCAATACCGTTCTCAATATCCCGCTGTTTGCCGCGGGCCTGTTTGTCATGGGATGGAAGTTCATCAAGCGGACCCTGTTTGCAACCGTGATGCTTTCCGTTTCCCTCTATATCCTGCCCGAAGGCTCTTATATGGGAAATGACATCCTGCTGTCAGCCCTGTTCGGAGGCATCATAAGCGGCGTGGGCACCGGGATGGTGTTTTTGACCAGCTGCACCACGGGCGGTACCGATATGCTGGCAGCCCTGATACAGAAACGGATGAAGCATTACACCCTGGCCCAGATCATGCAGGTGCTGGACGGGCTGATCGTGATAGCCGGCGCATCCGTGTTCGGGATCAGAAGCGCCCTGTACGCGCTGATTGCCATCTTCTGCGTGGCAAAGGTAACGGACGGGCTGATTGAAGGACTGAAGTTCTCTAAGCAGGCATATATCATTTCCGATGTGTATGGACAGATTGCGGATGCCATCATGGAGCGCATGGGCCGCGGGGTCACCAGCCTGGACGCCAGGGGTATGTACTCTGACCAGGAGAAGAAAATGCTTTTCTGCGTGGTTTCCAAGAAGGAAATTGTGCAAATCAGAGAAATTGTGGCCGAGTTTGACCCCAAAGCCTTTGTGATTGTCAGCGATGCAAGAGAAGTTTTCGGTGAAGGATTCATTGAATTCCATTGATTTCCGGGTTTGATTAACATAATTAACAAAAAATTTACGGAAAATATTGGAATGCATTGTGATTTACAGCACATTTTTTTTTTCGTATACAAATTAGCTAAATCCCCAAAATGGATTTTGTGGATTTACAATATGGATTCCTCATTTGCTTTCATGTATGATATTAACAGTTACACGAAAGGCGTTCATGCATGTAAGCAAAGCGAATTTTAGGAGGAAAAGACAGGATGGCTAGTTTATTACTGAAGAATGTAACTAAGAAGTATCCAAACGGTTTCGTTGCAGTTAAAGAGTTTAATCTGGAAATTAAAGATAAGGAATTCATCATTTTCGTAGGACCTTCAGGATGTGGTAAGTCCACCACCCTTCGTATGATTGCCGGTCTGGAGGACATTTCTTCCGGCGAGCTTTACATCGATGACAAGCTGGTGAACGACGTTGAACCAAAGGACAGGGATATTGCAATGGTATTCCAGAACTATGCACTTTACCCGCATATGTCCGTATATGACAACATGGCATTCGGTCTGAAACTGAGGAAGACACCAAAGGAAGAAATTGACCAGAAGGTACGTAACGCTGCTAAGATCCTCGACCTGGAGCATCTTCTGGACCGTAAGCCGAAAGCGCTTTCCGGCGGCCAGAGGCAGCGTGTTGCCATGGGCCGTGCCATTGTCCGCAGCCCCAAGGTATTCCTGATGGACGAGCCGCTGTCCAACCTGGATGCCAAGTTAAGGGGACAGATGCGTGTTGAGATTTCCAAGCTTCATCAGAGGCTGGAGACAACCATCATCTATGTAACACATGACCAGACCGAGGCCATGACACTGGGAACCAGGATTGTAGTCATGAAGGACGGTGTGATCCAGCAGGTGGACAGCCCGCAGAATCTGTATGATAAGCCATGCAACAAGTTCGTTGCCGGATTCATCGGAGCGCCTCAGATGAACATGATTGATGCCGCAGTGGGCAAGGATGGCAGCGACGTGACCCTCAGCTTTGGCGGACATACGGTTGCACTTCCGGAAGGAAAGGCAAAGAAGCTGGAGGAAGCAGGCTATGTGGGCAAGACCGTTACCCTTGGCATCCGTCCGGAGGACCTGCATGATGAGGAATCCTTCCTTTCCATGTCGCCTAAGAGCGTATTTGATGCAACCATCCGTGTATACGAGATGTTAGGCTCCGAGGTCCTGCTGTACTTTGATATTGATGATGCTGACTTTACCGCCAAGGTGAACCCACGCACCACTGCAAGACCCGGTGATACCATCCAGCTGGCACTGGATTTAGAGAAAATCCATATTTTCGATAAGGACACGGAACTTGTGGTTCTTAACTAAGTTTCATAAACCGTAAATGAAATTTAAGGTAAAAAGAAGCAGGAGAGCATACAACTCTCTTGCTTTTTTTGTAATTTTGCATTAAAATATGAAAATAGGGATATTAGTTACTCCGAATACGTTTGAAAAGGAGATTATAGAATGATTTCAAATCAGATACTTCAGACCACACTTGATGGATTAAAGGCAATTACGAGAATTGATTTGGGTATATGTGATACAGAGGGAAAAGTGCTGGCATCCACATTTACAGATGCAGAGGATTCCGAAAGCTCCATATTGGTGTTTGTGGATTCACCGGCAGACAGCCAGGTGATTCAGGGCTACCAGTTCTTTAAGGTGTTCGATGAGCACCAGCTGGAATACATCCTCCTTGCCAAGGGTGCAAGCGATGATGTATACATGGTGGGGAAACTGGCCGCATTCCAGATCCAGAACCTGTTAGTGGCATACAAGGAGCGTTTTGATAAGGATAACTTCATCAAGAACCTGCTTCTGGACAACCTGCTACTGGTGGATATCTACAACAGGGCCAAGAAGCTGCACATTGACACGGATGTAAAGCGTGTCGTATTTATCATCGAGACCCATAATGAGAAGGATGTCAACGCGCTGGAGACAGTAAGAAGCCTGTTTGCATCCAAGACCAAGGACTTCATCACGGCCGTGGATGAGAAGAACATCATCCTTGTGAAGGAAGTCCGTCAGGGCGAGTCCTACAGCGAGCTGGACAAGACCGCCAACACCATCCTGGATATGCTGAACACCGAGGCCATGACCAAGGTGCGTGTTTCCTATGGAACCACCATTAATGATATTAAGGAAGTGTCACGTTCCTACAAGGAAGCCAAGATGGCCCTGGATGTAGGAAAGATTTTCTATGCCAGCAAGAATGTGATTGCATACAACAACCTGGGAATCGGACGCCTGATTTACCAGCTTCCTATTCCGCTGTGCAAGATGTTCATCCGCGAAGTGTTTGACGGCAAATCACCGGATGATTTTGACGAGGAGACACTTGCCACCATTAACAAGTTCTTTGAGAACAGCCTGAATGTGTCTGAGACTTCCAGACAGCTGTATATCCACCGCAACACCCTGGTATACCGCCTGGATAAGCTTCAGAAGAGTACAGGCCTGGATCTTCGTATCTTTGAGGATGCCATCACATTCAAGATTGCGCTGATGGTTGCAAAGTATATGAAGTATATGGAGAGCTTGGACTATTAAACCGGAGTAACAGATGATAGAATTAAGTCGCGTATGCAAGACCTACGAAACCGGCAGCAAGGCTGTGAAGGATATTTCCCTTACCATTGATGACGGGGAGTTTGTATTCATCGTAGGCAGGAGCGGTTCCGGCAAGAGCACGCTGATGAAGCTGCTTTTAAAGGAACTGGAACCCACAAAGGGACGTATTGTGGTGAACGATATGGACCTGGGAAGGATGCCGAGACGGTATATTCCCAAATATCGGAGAAGATTAGGCGTGGTCTTTCAGGATTTCAGACTCCTGAAGGACCGCACTGTGTTTGAGAATGTGGCATTTGCCCAAAGGGTGATCGGGGTGCCGGGCCGGGTGATTAAAGAGACCGTGCCTGAGATGCTCCGGCTGGTTGGGCTGTCTTCCAAGTATAAGGCCTATCCCCGGCAGCTTTCCGGAGGAGAGCAGCAGAGGGTGGCCATTGCCAGGGCTCTCATCAATAACCCGGAAGTACTTCTGGCGGATGAGCCTACCGGTAATCTGGACAGCTTTAACACCCATGGAATCATGAAGCTTCTGGAGGAGATTAACCAGAGGGGGACAACTGTGATTGTGGTCACACACAGTCAGGAAATGGTGGATGAGATGAATAAGCGTGTCATTACCATGGAACGGGGGTCGATTATCAGTGATGAGAGGGGCAAATAAAAAGTAATGAGGATCAGTACATTTTGGTATTGCCTGAAACAGGGCGTCATTAATATATGCAGGAATATTTTGTTTTCGCTGGCTTCCGTAGCGACTATTTCTGCATGTATTTTTTTATTCTGTCTTTTTTTTGCCCTGGTGGCCAATGTGCAGAATGTTTCGAAGACAGCACAGACAACGGTTGGCATAACCGTGTTCTTTGACGAACAGCTTCCGGAGGAACAGATCCTGGCTGCAGGCGATATCATCCGCGGCTGGGGGGAGGTCAGGGAAGTCAACTATGTGTCGGCCAAACAGGCATGGGAGAATTTTAAGACACAGTATTTTGAGGGGATGGAGGAACTGGCGGAAGGGTTTGCAGATGATAACCCGCTGTCAGGCTCTGCTTCCTATGAGATATTCTTAAACAGCTTAGAGGACCAGGATGGGATTGTCAACCGGCTGGAGGGCATGGAGGGCGTGCGCAAGGTGCGCTATTCCAGCGCAGCCGTGGCAGGCTTTACCAGCGCGGGCAGGATGATTGGGGCATTGTCCGTGGTCATTATCGGCGTGCTGCTGGCAGTGGCCGTGTTCCTGATCAGCAACACCATTTCGGTGGCAGCCTCCTTCAGGCGGCGTGAAAATGAAATCATGCGGTTCATAGGGGCGACCAATTATATGATACGGGCGCCGTTTGTGGTGGAAGGGGTGCTCTTAGGCGCCTTTGGGGCGGTAATCCCTTTGATTGGGATGTATTTCCTGTATCAGAAGGCGGTCATCTATGTAAATGAACAGTATCAGATGATAACAGGGCTTTTCAGGCCCATTGCCCTGGGGGATATTTTCCCTTATATGGCAGGTACGGCAGGCGCGCTGGGGATTGGAATCGGCTTCTTTGTAAGCTTTTTCACGATTCACCGCCATCTGAAGGTTTAGTGCCTGTCTGAAACGTTGGGAAAGGAGCGTTCCATGAAGGGAAACAGACGGATCCGGGCAGCGGCTTTGGCCGGCGGCCTGCTTCTGGGAGGGATGGCTGCATTTTCCTCCTATGCCACAAGCGTGGAGATTGAGGACGCCAAGAAGCAGGTTTCGGCCCTGGAAGAGGAAAAGAAAAAAGTAGAAAGCACCCTGAACCAGCTGGAAACGCTGAAAGCGGATACGGCTGCCTATGTAAAGAAGCTGGACGGCAGCCTGTCGGCATTGTCAGATGAGCTGTCCCAGCTGGAGACACAGATTACGGTCAAGGAATCGGAGATAGAGACAGCCAGGGTGCAGTTAGAGGAAGCAAAGGGTGTGGAAGAACACCAGTACAGCACCATGAAGCTGCGCATCAAGTACATGTATGAGAATGGGGAGAGCAGCTTTGTGGACATGGTCATGGAGTCCGGAAGCATTTCCGAACTTCTCAACAGGGCTGAATATGTAAGCCAGATTGCCGAATATGACAGGAAGATGCTAAAGGAATATGCGGCTGCAAAGGATGAGGTGGCGGACAGGGAACTGGCCCTTGAGGAAGAACACCAGGGCCTTCTTTCGTTACAGGAGACCACCCAGGCCAAACAGGCGTCCATGCAGAAGCTGATGGATTCCAAAAAGGCAGAGCTGGATTCCTATAATTCCAAGATTGCATCGGCCCAGTCTGAGATAGACCAGTACAATGCGGACATCAAAGCCCAGGAAGACCAGATGAAAAAAATCGAGGCCGAGATGAAGCGCAGGGAAGAGGAAGCCAGGAAAAAGGCAGAGGCGGCCGGCAAAACGTATACCGTGTCAAATTTGGGGAATATTAGCTTTAAGTGGCCCTGTCCATCCAGCAGCCGCATCACCTCCAATTTCGGGGACAGGGAATCGCCTACGGAAGGCGCTTCCAGCAACCACAAGGGAATGGATATCGGCGCCGCAACGGGAGCGGATATCATTGCGGCGGCGGACGGAGAGGTTGTGATTTCTACATACAGCTATTCAGCTGGCAATTATATCATGCTTGACCATGGAGGCGGCGTCAGCACGGTTTATATGCACTGCTCCAAGCTTTTAGTGGGCGTTGGGGAGAAGGTGAAGCAGGGACAGGTGATTGCCAAGGTGGGTTCCACCGGCTATTCCACCGGTTCCCACCTGCACTTTGGAATCCGTTCAGGAGGGACTTATGTGAATCCCCGCAGTTATGTTAGCCCCTGATGCGTCATAAGTATAGATTAGAAGGGACAGATAGGAGACTTAAATTGGATAATCGCGATTTTGATCAACAGAGAAATATGGATGGGAACGGCAATCTGGACGGAGGCGCGGGGCGCCAGGGTAATGGAAGGAACCGGTTCTGGGCCGGTGTGCTGGCCGGGGCCTTGGTTACTGCCTTTGTGGGCCTGATTGTGGTGGGAATGTCGGCCGGCATATACATTTTCGGAAAAAAGGTGCTGAATCATCAGCCGGGTGCCCAGACAGAGGGCCGGGCGCCTGCGATTTCAAACGGGACCAAGAAGCCGGAAGGCGTGGATTTTGGGCGTGTGACGGCCAAGATGGATTTAATCCAGCAGATCATAGGGGAATACTTCCTGTATGAAGAGGATGCGGAGAATGTGGAGGACTTTATCTACCGTGGCATGCTGGCTGGCCTGGATGACCCTTATTCCGTGTACTATACGAAGTCCGATTATACGTCGCTTCAGGACAGCACCAAGGGTACCTATTCAGGTATCGGAGCCATGATCAGCCAGAACCGTACCACCGGACTTTGCACCATTGTAAAGGTGTTTGAAGGATCTCCTGCCCTGGAAGCAGGCATGCAGCCCGGCGACATCATCTATAAGGTCGGGGATACCATGGTTGCCTCTGAGAGCCTGGATGTGCTGGTGAACAACTACATCAAGGGCGAGGAAGGCACGCCGGTGGAGATTACGGTTTACCGCGCGGATAAGGATGAGTATGTGGACCTGACCGTGAAACGGCGTAAGATAGAGGTGCCCACCGTGGAGCACAGGATGATGGACGGCAATATTGGATATATCGCTGTCAGTGAATTTGATGTCATCACAGTGGAGCAGTTTGAAGCTGCCGTGGATGAACTTCAGAAAAATGGAATGGAAGGCTTGATCATCGACCTGAGAAGCAATCCAGGCGGTGTCCTGGACGGCGCCGTGAAGATGGCGGATTACCTGCTTCCCGATGACATTTCCAAGTATGACAAGGGAGAGGGCAAGACCCTGATTGTGTACACGGCTGACAAGAATGAGAAGGGCGATGTATATACCGCATCCGACAAGCATGAGCTTGACCTGCCGGTTGTCATACTGGTAAACGGAGACTCCGCAAGCGCTTCAGAGGTATTTACAGGCGCCATGAAGGATTATGACAGGGCAACCGTGGTGGGAACCACCAGCTATGGAAAGGGAATCGTACAGAACCTGATTCCTCTGGGGGACGGCTCTGCAATTAAGATTACCACAGCCCATTATTATACCCCAAGCGGATTTGACCTCCATGGAAAGGGGATTGAGCCGGACGTGGAAGTGGAACTGGATGAGAAGCTTAAGACCCAGGCCGTGGTGAAGCCGGAGGAGGATAACCAGATCCAGAAGGCGGTTGAGGTGCTGGAAGGCAAGCTGGGGAAGTAGACGGCGTTGTTTAGTGTTAGGGACGATGAGATGGATGGGAGTGACCTGCCGGTGGCAGTCACTCCTGTTTTGCTGTCTGGATTATCCGGGATGTTGCCTGCTGGAACTGAGTCCTGGTTGCCGGACCAAGCCCCTGATTGTCGGACTCGCCCCTGTCCGTAATTTTAATACCTTATGGAAGACGGTTCAACCGGACAATACAGATATTGGGGAAACAGAACAAACATTCGATTGCGGTCTATACTTTCTAAGGGCAATCTGGTATAATGAATGAAGTGTACACGGTTATGGATATTTCCCCGGAGCACATAGGAGGGCGGCTATGGTGTCAGATATACGGAGAAACATTGAGAAGGCAATTGCAGAGGACGGGACAGTCCTGTTTGTGGGGGCAGGCATATCCACGTGGTCCGGCATACCCGGATGGGTCAGGCTGCTGAATGATATGGCTGATTATGTTGACCGCACAGGCGGGGACTCAACTGGAATCAGGAAATATAAGGACAGCCAGCCGCTGTTGGCAGCGGATTTGGCAAAAGGTGAGTTGACCAGGGAGCAGTATCACGGTTTTTTAAAGAGTGAGATGCGGGTCAGGACATCCAAACCAGGGGAGATTCATCAGCTTCTTCTGAACCTGGGGATTAATTGTTTCATTACTACGAATTTTGACAGGCTGCTGGAGCGCGCTATCAGGGCCAATGGGAAACGTAGCAGGCTAAAGGTTGTTACGAATACGGATGTACAGCAGTGTGCTGATCTGTGCGCCATTAAGAGCAGGAATTTTGTATTTAAACCCCATGGGGATATCATGGATGGGGACAGCATCATTTTCACAAACAGCGATTACCGCGATATGTATGAGAACGGCGGCAGGTATTATGCCCACAGGACCTTAGATACGCTTTTAGCCACAAGGAACATCATCTTTGTTGGCTTTGGGCTGACAGATCCTGATTTCCTGCGCATAATGGACCGGTTCCGCAATGATTATAAGCAGGGTATTACAGAGAAATATGCAATCATGCCCGATGTTCCAACAGAGGAAATCAATTACTGGAAAGCAGCCTACGGTATTCAGATCCTAAGCTATGACACAATCCCGGCTGAGGATGGACGGGATTACAGTAATATTTTCAAGCTGCTGCGGGAACTGGCCCCATCCAGGAAGAAAAGCAGTTTTATTGCCGGGGACGGCAGGGGAACACCGGATGTCATCACACAGAGGCAGAGGAAGGGGCTGGCAGTATATGCCCAATCGTTAATGGCCAGATTTAAAACCAATGAGGAAAGCATATTCCCGTTAGAACTTTGTCCGGTTTCATATATGGGCCGTGGGCAGTCCATATCCACAGAAGAGATGCTTAAGAGGGAGGTACGGGGATTCGCCCTGACCGGGAACCCTGGTTCAGGGAAGACCTTCTTCATGAAGCGGTATTGCGCGGCCCAGGCAAAACGTCTGTTGGACTGGTGTAATACCAGCAAACGCAAGGATATGCCTTTTATCCCGGTCTATATTGATTTGAAGAATTATTGCGGACCGGGCAGCATTGAGAGGGAGATAGAGGATCAGTTCCCGGATACGGTCCAGATACACCAGTGGATGGAGTCTGATAAGGTCCTGTATCTTCTGGATTCCTATAATGAGATAGAATCACGGTATATGGAAGACGGATGCTGCCGCTCAGAATTGGAGCACTATATCTTTTTTAAGGAAGCAGTCGTGGCATCCCGTACAGGAACAGGAAGACGCACATATAAATCATACCGTCTGGAGGCGGTTGAGGGAACCTATGTAAGGGATTATCTGGTGAGGAATGGGCTTGGGAGGCTTGCGGAATATCCTGCCATTATGGGGATGTTTCAGTCACCCTTGTATTTTCAGCTGCTTCAGAACAAAAGGATAAGCGTGGATGAGTCATGCACTGTAAAAGATATCTATCTGTCTTATTTCCGGTATATAATGGATAATATAAGGGAAAAACTGGGAATTTCAATGGATATCATTGCTGCCCTGGATGATTTTGCATTTGAACTGTTCTGCAGGGGAGCAGAGACCTTTACATTGGATTCTGTTTCGGAATGCATGAGGCAGGCAGTTCCTGGACTTACGGAAAAGAAGAATAGGGAAATGCTGAATTTCCTGATGGACCGTTGTCAGTTCCTTGTACCGCTCCCGGAGAACAGGGCCATGTTTTTCCATCAATCCGTGACGGAATTCCTGGCAGCCGGCAGTCTGGCGTCATGTGGGGCCTGGAGGCAGCTGGCTGCAGATTACCTTGAGGATTTGAGGTGGAATCAGGTGTTTCTTTTTGCGGCCGGGTTCTTTGAAGGGGAGGCTGCCTTGGAATACATTACCGTCCTTCTTGGAACAGACAGCGTACTGGCTGCCCAGGCAGCGGAATATATGCAGGACGGGTGCGATGATTGCTCAATGCTGATCCTTGAACATCTGTATCAGAACGCTGACACAAAATCATTGGATTATTATATCTCTTTGGAAGAAGCCCATGTGCGGCTTCCGGTGACTGGCAGACATGAGGGGATTCTGCGGATGCTGGTGGGGAAAGGCGATTTGCTGGGCGGTATAGCAGCGGGATGGCTTTTGGACCTAATGGGCAATACTATCAAAGAAGAGATGATTGGTCTTATATTCGCCCACTGTAAGGATGACTTTAATTTTGTCACAAGAGCAGCAGGTGCATTAAGCAGTTATATTACGGTTGGGGACTATAAGGAGATTATACGGAGACTGCAGGATTATGAGGACGACCCGGTGGATGGCCTGTCCGGATTTGATGAACTGTCAGCTGCATTTTCCTTAGGGCAGATAGCTGAAATATTCCAGGATGAAGGAATGTTAAACCATGTGCAGCGCCAGGTGATGGCGCAGAGATTGCAGAAAGAAGGTTCACAGGAAGCCTTTGAACTCTGTCTTAGGTATTATCTGGCAGGATGGGATGAGATGCTGTTCACAATCTACCTGTTCATACGGTTTGAGGATTATCTGCCCGGACCTTCCTGTGAAGGATTAATTGACAGGCTGATGCGTGAGATTGAATGTGGTAAGGATAAGTGGGCAATCGGACTGCTCTACTCCCTATACCATAAAAGTGATGCGGCTGCCAAATATATCAGGGGCAGATTAAAATATACCAGCGGTATTGTCAGGCTTGCTTTTTACTATGTCATAGGAAAAAACAGGACCAACTCCTTTTTCAGTTCATTTATCAGTATGCTGTATTGGGAAGAACTTCCGGATGGGATGGTTGACGCCTTTGATGAGGCCGACTGGACGGAAAGTGCGGGCAGCGTCATCCGGGTTTTATATGAGCAGAACCGGATTCATGCATTGACGCGGTTTCTGGACAGCCTGGAATGGAATAAAGGAACCTTCAGTCTGGACGCGGAGACACTTTGTATCCTGCTTACCGTCATAAAGTCCTGTGAGGAGCCTGATACCAGATACTATGTTGGAAAGTTCATGGGAGCACAGGGGGACCGCGGGACGTTGATGAAGATGTACTATCTGCTTGACGGAAACATAAAGACGTGGATGCGGTTTTACGTCCTTCCATATGTGGGATACCTGGAAAGAGAAGACTTTACGGATGATGAGATCCAGCTCATGCTCAGGGATTTGCATGAGTATGACCTGGAGAAGGATATTGTGTATACAGATGAGCTGCTGCTGGTCAATATTGCGGATGATACATTTATCAGGGATGTCCTGGAGCCGATGCTGGCTGAGGATGAGGAAATTGTGAGACGGAATATGGCGGTGGTGCTGGATCGGGCGGGAGAGGTGCATTCGAAGCGATATGTGAGCCGATGACGGATGGGTGGAGGATTGTTTTCCGAAGGATTAATTGGCTGAATATAAACCAACGCTAATCATCGCCCATAAAAAAACATCAACCGCCCAGCTTTACAGCGGATTCAAGGAGTATTTCCCTAACAACTGGGAGGAATACTTCGTCAGTTATTAAGTTGTATGTATATGGTAAGGCTGGGTTTGAAAGATTATTATGTGTATGCTTGGCATGGATAACAACAAAGTTTATTGAATCAAAAACGGGAAACAGAAATGAGGTGGGTCTGTTGATTTTTAATATTTCGAAATTTGATTCATATAGAGAAGATAATCGCTGTGAAGTGAAGAAAGCAAGAGGAGGCTTGCCTTTATCTTTATGGGACACATACTCTGCTTTTGCGAATTGCTATGGTGGAGTTATGTACATGTTCAGAAAGTATCAATCTAAGCCAGTATGGGATTTCACATGCTCATTGTATTGATAAAGACTTGTTTGAGTGTCTTATAGATTGTAAGCTAAAGTTAGGAACAGCAATTTTATGATGATGTTCGACATATTTTACAAACTTCGTAACTTGTCAAAAGAACTTTCAGGAGAGTTTGGAACGGGATTTTCTATTGCAAATTTAAAAAATTGTCGTCAGTTTTATCGTACTTTTCCTAAAGATTCAATTGGCTACACGGCGTGTAGCCATTTATCGTGGTCTCATTTAAGAAATATTATGCGGCTTGATTCAGAAGAAGAACACAATTACTATATTCAAGAGGCAATTAGAGGAAGCTGGTCTGTAAAAATACTTGAGCGTAATATAAAAAGTGGATATTACAAAAGAATACTATCTACACAACTGCAAGATTCAATAGCAGAAAACTATGAATTTGTCAAAGACCCTTATGTACTGGAATTCATGGGATTTCCAGAGAATTATGAGTATAAAGAAAGTGAGCTTGAAAGAGCGATTCTTAGTCATATACAGAGGTTCTTATTAGAGTTAGGGAGAGGTTTTTCATTTGTGGCAAGGCAAATGAGAATCAGTACCGAGACAAGCGATTTCTTTTTAGATTTGGTTTTTTATAATTATATTCTGAAATGCTTTGTGATTATTGATTTGAAAACATATATTTTGTATTGTTAAGCAGTAAATGATATTGTTTTATCAGTAGCTAAATTCTGAAATTCGAAGGTAAGCCTATTAGGCAGCTGCTCGAATACCTGATTTCAAAGATTTTACGGATTTCTGCTTAACAGACGTACTTTTAATTGGGTCATCAAGGAGGTAAAAACGCATTATGGAGTTCAAATTACACAGTGAATATCAGCCCACCGGCGACCAGCCGCAGGCTATCGAAGCCCTTGTCAAAGGCTTCAAGGAAGGTAACCAATTCGAGACTTTACTAGGCGTCACAGGCTCCGGTAAGACCTTTACCATGGCCAACGTAATCCAGCAGTTACAGAAGCCAACCCTCATCATCGCCCACAACAAAACCCTGGCAGCCCAGCTCTATTCCGAGTTTAAGGAGTTCTTCCCGGAGAACGCGGTGGAGTATTTTGTGAGCTACTACGACTACTACCAGCCAGAAGCCTACGTGCCGTCCACGGACACCTACATTGAAAAGGATTCATCCATCAATGATGAGATTGACAAGCTGCGCCATTCGGCAACGGCCGCCCTGTCAGAGCGGGAGGATGTGATTATTGTGGCGTCCGTGTCCTGTATATACGGCCTGGGAAGTCCTATTGACTATAAGGAGATGGTAATATCGCTGCGCCCTGGAATGATAAGGGACAGGGACGAAATCATCCACAAACTGATTGATATCCAGTATGACCGCAATGACATGGATTTTAAGCGTGGTACTTTCCGGGTAAGGGGGGATGTGCTGGAGGTGTTTCCTGCGTATTCGGACAGTGCGGCTTACAGGATAGAATTCTTTGGGGATGAGGTTGACCGGATAACGGAGATTGATACCCTGACCGGAGAGATTAAAGCCCAGCTGGGGCATATTGCCATTTTCCCGGCATCCCATTACGTGGTGCCAAAAGAGAAGATGATGGAGGCAACAGAGAATATCCTGGCTGAACTGAAAGAGCAGGTTGCATTTTTTAAAAGCGAGGATAAGCTGCTGGAAGCACAGAGGATTTCGGAGAGGACTAATTTCGATGTGGAGATGATGCGGGAGACTGGTTTCTGCTCTGGAATTGAGAACTATTCACGCCATCTGACAGGAGGGCTTCCTGGTGAACCGCCTTGCACGCTGATTGATTATTTCCCGGAGGATTTCCTGATCATTGTGGACGAGTCCCATATTACCCTGCCGCAGGTCAGGGGCATGTACGCCGGGGACCGGTCCAGGAAGTCAACATTGGTGGATTATGGTTTCAGGCTTCCTTCCGCGCTGGATAACAGACCCCTTAATTTTTCTGAATTTGAGGATAAGATTAATCAGATGATGTTCGTATCCGCTACTCCGTCCGTATATGAACGGGAACATGAACTGATGCGCGTGGAACAGATCATCCGTCCTACCGGACTTTTGGACCCGGAAGTTACCGTACGCCCGGTGGAGGGCCAGATAGATGACCTGATTTCTGAAGTGAACAAGGAAGTGGCAAACCATCATAAGATACTGATTACCACATTGACAAAGCGGATGGCTGAGGACCTTACGGATTACATGCGCGAGGTGGGAATCCGGGTTAAATACCTTCATTCTGATATTGATACGCTGGAACGGGCACAGATCATACGTGATATGCGTCTGGATGTGTTTGACGTGCTTGTGGGCATTAACCTTTTAAGGGAAGGACTCGATATTCCAGAGATTACCCTTGTTGCAATCTTGGATGCGGATAAAGAGGGCTTCCTGCGTTCTGAGACTTCCCTGATCCAGACAATCGGCCGTGCGGCCAGGAACTCAGAAGGACATGTAATCATGTACGCAGATAACATGACGGATTCCATGCGCGTGGCTATCGGGGAGACCAACCGGCGCAGGCAGATCCAGCAGGCATACAACGAGGAGCATGGAATTACGCCCACAACCATTAAAAAGGCGGTCCGGGACCTGATTGCCATATCAAAGGCAGTGGCAGATAACGATGAGAAGTTTAAAAAGGATCCGGAATCCATGGATGAGAAGGAACTCAATAAGCTGGTTAAGGAGTTGGAAAAGAAAATGCGCCAGGCCGCAGTGGAACTTAACTTTGAGGAGGCTGCAAGGCTTCGTGACCGGATGATAGAAATTAAAAAAATACTCATAGATATGGAATAATTTGTAACTTGTCCTATCCACAGGGATTGTGTTTGAAAAATGTAATATTCTTTTAAGGATTATTAAATTGTACAATATCAATAGCTTTATTATAATAAAGATAGGCAATTGGTAGAAAATTCATATAATGGTGGATAGGAGGAGTTGTTATGAGAAAAAAGAAAGGTATATGCTTATTGTTAGCAGTTGTCATGGCAATCAGTACCGGATTTACCGCCTTGGCGGCAGATACGAAGATTGATACGGTGAAGCTTACATTTTCATATGATAAGGCACCTGCAAGCGGGGACAACATAGGTAATATTAAGGTCAAGGCAGACAGCAGTGAGTTTTATGTGGAATCAGCAGAATATACGAATTCAGATGACCAGGATACATGGACCGTGGGGGATGTACCGGAGGTGAAGATTGAACTGTCAGCCAAGGATGGCTACCGTTTTTCCTATACATCCAAGAGTCACTTTAAATTTACAGGATGTAATGCCGAGTTTAAGAAGGCCAAGATTTATGACAGCGGCGCGTATATAGAGGTATATGCGGAACTGAAGCGCATTGGCGGTAAGCTGGAAGGCGCCACGGACCTGGACTGGGAAGATACCACGGCTGTATGGGAAGAGATTGAAGGAGCCAAGAGTTATGATGTGAAGCTTCTCAGGAATGATAAGACAGTGACAACTGTGAGCACCACCAGGACATCGTTTGATTTTGCAGGATATTTTAACAGGGAAGGTGATTATACCTTCCGGGTAAGGGCTATATCTCGGTATAACAGTAAGGCTGGTGAGTGGTCTGAAGATTCCAGTTCCTTTTATGTGGATGAGGATGAACTTGGAAGATACGGCGGCAGCGGCCACTGGGTCCAGGACCAGAAGGGGTGGTGGTATGCCTTTGATACTGGCGGTTATCCATCTTCCTGCTGGAAGCAGATTAATGGAGCCTGGTACTATTTTAACAGTTCAGGTTATATGTTGACCGGCTGGCAGCGTCTGGACAGGGATTGGTATTACCTGAATCCCAGCGGCGCCATGACAACGGGCTGGCAGGCCATCAATGGACAGTGGTATTATATGGACGGCAGCGGTGTGATGCAGACCGGCTGGCAGGCTGTGAATGGAAGATGGTACTATATGAACAGCAGCGGCGCCATGCAGACCGGCTGGCAGAGGCTTAATGGCCAGTGGTATTATCTGGATCCCAGCGGCGCCATGCTTACGGGCTGGCAGGCCATTAACGGGAAGTGGTATTATCTTGGGAGTAATGGCGTGATGTATGCCAATACGACCACACCGGATGGCCGCTATGTGGGGTCCGATGGGGCCTGGATGCCATAAGGATATTCATGGACGGGTATCAGGTAACAGATTAAATCAATGGATTTGGGCGTGGGGAACATGTTTCTCCGCGCCTGTTCTTATTTTTTGAAAATATAGTTTGTTGCAACAAACTCTTCTTATTGACAATTTTTCCTATTAAGCATACAATGAATATGGTTTTAAGGATATTACAGGAGGATACGGGTCAGTATGCAGAGGAAACTGAATGAGTGCGAAATCGGCGGCCGGTACGTGGTGGCAGGGGTACAGGTGGATGAGGGCATTACCAGGAGATTGGAGGCCCTTGGGGTCAACGAAGGTACTCCTGTGAATATATTGAATAAGAAGGGCAGCGGAAGCGTCATTATTAAGGTCAGGGGCACCAGGCTGGCTTTGGGACGCCGTCTGTCAGAGGGAATTACAGTCAGGGAGGAACATACATCATGAATGGGCAGGCCAGAGCAGCAGGAAAAGATTCATATGGCAGCATAACCCTGGGGACAGGGGGTGGATCCATGGATAGGGAATCACATGCCGGTAAGCCGGAGGAAAGGAAAAACAGTATGCCGGATCCGGTGCATAAGGACCGTAAGGAAAGCACACGGCCTATTACGGTCGGTTTCGTGGGAAATCCTAACTGTGGAAAGACCACCTTATTTAACGCGTTTACCGGAGCCAAGCTAAAAGTGGCCAACTGGCCAGGTGTTACCGTGGAACGGGTGGAAGGGGAGACCAGCTATAAGGGCAGGCCCATTAAAGTCATTGACCTTCCCGGCATTTACAGCCTCACCTCCTATACGATAGAAGAAAAGGTAACCAGGAAATGTATTGAGGATGGGGAAGTGGATGTCATCATCAATGTGGTGGATGCCTCCTCCCTTGAGAGGAACCTGTATCTTACCATGCAGCTCATTGAACTGAAGAAACCGGTCATACTGGCCCTTAACATGATGGATATCGTGGAGGAGCGGGGCATGGAGATAGACATGCACCGCCTGCCTGAGATGCTGGGGGAAATCCCGGTGGTTCCGGTGTCTGCCAGGAAGCGGACCGGTCTGGATGTGCTGATGCATGCAGTGGTGCACCATTATGAAGAGGGGCCTCAGGGCGTGGTAATCCATTACAGTGAAGAGGTGGAAGGAAGGATTTCACAGATTGAAACCGCCCTCAGGGAAAAGTACGGTGAGATGGATAACATGCGCTGGCATGCCATCAAGTTCCTGGAATTTGATGAGGTAGTGATAAGCGACCATCCGCTGGATCATGTGGAACGGATCCTACCCAGGAATTATGAGAAACAGATCATTAATGAAAAATATGATTACATAGAGGAAGTAATTGAGGAATGCCTGTTTAATAAGAATGAGAAGGCGGCCACCACGGACAGGGTGGACCAGTTCATGACCCATCCTGTCTGGGGGATTCCCATCTTCCTGGGAATCATGGCGCTGGTGTTTTTCCTTACATTTACAGTGGGCGATTTCCTGAAGGAATATTTCCAGATGGGGCTGGATGTGATTTCGGAATCCGTGCTTGCCCTGCTCACCAACGTGCATGCGGCCCAGTGGCTTACCTCCCTGATCCTGGATGGGATCATTGCCGGGGTAGGCGGAATCCTTACATTCCTGCCGAATATCTTCATCCTGTTCCTGGCCCTGGCTTTTCTGGAGGACAGCGGCTATATGGCCAGGGTGGCCTATGTGATGAATGAGACCATGGGCATGGTGGGATTGTCCGGCAAGGCGTTCCTGCCCATGCTTTTGGGGTTCGGATGTACGGTTCCGGCTGTAATGGCTACCCGTGCACTGGAGAGTGTGAAGGACCGGCGCAGGACAATCCTCATAACTCCGTTTATGTCATGTTCTGCCAGGCTTCCGATTTATGTACTGTTTGCAGAAATGTTTTTCCCGGACAAAGCGCTTCTGGTTGCATACTCCCTGTATATCATAGGACTCTGCATAGCTATCCTGGTGGCATTCATCGCCCATATGCATGAGAAGCACGACAGCGCGCAGAATGCCCTTCTGATTGAACTGCCGGAGTATAAGACCCCAAACAGCAGGACGGTTGCCATCTATGTTTGGGACAAGGTAAAAGACTATCTGAGCAAAGCCGGGACCACCATATTCATCGCATCCATTGTGCTGTGGTTTGTCTTGAACCTGGGACCAGCCGGATTTGTATCAGATGTGTCGGACAGCTTTGCGGCAATCATCGGGCATGTCCTTGTGCCGGTGTTGAGACCGGCCGGCCTGGGGATATGGCAGGTGGCGGTGGCGCTTATCTCAGGCCTTTCCGCCAAGGAAGTGGTGGTGTCCAGCTTCAGTGTGCTCTATGGAATCAGCAATATTAACTCCGGGGCAGGCATGGCTGAACTTTCCGCCAGCATGTCCATGGCCGGGTTTGGCGGGGTGAACGCATATGCGCTCATGATTTTCTGCCTGCTGTATTCCCCGTGTATTGCAGCGGTAGCAACCATTAAAAAGGAAACCGGATCCTGGAGATGGACAATCGGCATGGTGGTGTTCCAGCTGGTGGTCGCATGGCTGGCAGCCGTGGTGGTGTTCCAGGCAGGGAGCCTGCTGTTTGGGTAGGATTGCGCATCCTAGTACAGCATTGCATAAGTTCCGGTGAATATAGCACCCGCTATTTCCGCCAGTGCCGCGTTGCCGAAACTAGTCGTAGGGTCCACTACGCCGTCGTTTCGGCGCCTTGCCCTGACAGAAATATCAGGCACTCTATTCACCGAAACTTACGCAACGCTGTACTAGCAGATGGGAATGGCACTGCTGGATGCCAGGGTAAGGGATTGATTCTGTCTTGAATAGAAATATACCTGATTGGAGAGACGGTCCTCTTTGGGAACCTCTGTCTGATTGATGTGGGCCACAAGCCTGCTCATCTCATTGCAGGAAATATCGCCGTCATCAGGAAGAAGAAGGACTTCGTGGATGCTGGATGGAAGGATGATGATATCCTTTTCCATGCTGTCCGCGAAGTTTTTCGGCTCTTTGTCAATAGTTGGGGTGGGATTTGTAAAATCCCGCCCCAATTCTATGAAAAGGGCCCTTTTTATGTTTA
>NZ_JAJFEB020000034.1:0-41275 GCF_020709765.2 Clostridium pacaense | reverse complement strand
TGTGGGCCTGTGGGGCCTGTTTCCCCCTGCCGTCCTTCCGGCCCGGGGATGCCCTGTGGGCCTGTGGGGCCTGTTTCTCCCTGCCGTCCTGCCGGCCCGGGTATCCCCCTGGGACCTGCGGGGCCTGTTGCCCCTTGCCGCCCTTCCGGCCCAGGTATCCCCTGAGGACCCATAGGCCCTGCCGGGCCGCGGCAACAGCAACAATCACATTCCCGGGGCCCTAAGTCATCCTGAGCACCAAAGTTACATCCATCCATTTGATTGTAATACATCATACTCTCCCCCTTGTGGCATACAGCAAATGCACTGCCGGGCTTCAGGCGGCAGTGCATTTGCATCCGTTACTATCATTATATGCGCATCCATGGCAAGGGGTATCCGAACCTATTGAAAAATCCATTTTTCCTGGACACCTGCTGTGAGAAGAGCCTGACCCTGACAGAAAATCCATTCCCGGTATCTGCACGCCTAGAACGTGTTTGAAAACTCATTCCCGCCGTCTGCAGGCCCCACTTCGCGGCATATTTGGTCCCAATTCGGTCAACGTAGCCCGCTACGCCTCCCTCATCGGGACCAAATCTCCCACAAAGTGGAACGCACAGCTGACGGAAAGCAATTTTCAAACACGCCCTAGCAATTCCCCGCAAACACATACTCCAGGCGGCCGCGTGCCGCCTCCACCAGCGCATACAGGCAGCCTATATCCGTTGCATCCCGGTCCGTCATCTTCCACATCGGAAAGAATCTGGTTATATGCAGGGGAATCCGCGGATTAACCGACGCAACCCATGCGGCAAGTTCCTTTATCTCTGCCTCTGAATCATTTTCCCCCGGCACAATCAGTGTTGTCAGCTCCACGTGGCATTCTCCTGCCGCGCGTTCTATGAAATGCTTCACCACCTCCAGGCTGCCTCCCAGTTTTTTGTAATAGCGGTCCGTAAATCCTTTCAGGTCGATGTTCATGGCATCTGTATAGGGCAGCAGTCCGTCCAGCACCCGGTCCGATGCACTGCCATTGGTCACGATTACATTTTTCATGCCCGCCATCCTGACAAGGCGGGCCGTATCCCGGACAAACTCCCATCCCACCAGCGGCTCATTGTACGTGTAGGCCACGCCGATGTTTCCCCTGTCCCTGAGGTCCGCGGCCCTGTCCGCCAGCTGCCCCGGCGTCACCGTCACCACCTCACTGTCCCTTTCCCCGGCCATGGATATCCCGTGGTTCTGGCAGAAGGGACATTTTAAATTGCAGCCAAAGCTTCCCACGGACAGGATCCGGCTTCCGGGACAGAACATGCGCAGGGGCTTTTTCTCAATCGGATCCAGGGCCATGGATGTAAGCCTGCCATAATTCAGGGGTACAATCCCATTGCCCCGGTTCCCTCTGGCCCGGCAGATACCGGTCTGCCCGTTTTCCAGGCTGCACCGGTGCATGCATACATCACATGTCATCCTCATCCCTTATCACCATGCCTTATGACTTCAAAGCGCTCCAGACCGACCCCGTCCTCATCCGGCCCAATCCCGGCCTTCTGCCTGGCAATGCCGATCTGCTCCCCTACCGTGTCCACTCCGTCCAGGTTTGGCAGCAGAAGCCCTCTTTTGCGTCCCTTTGTCACAATGACCCCGTAACGCTTCACATCCAGTTCCTCAGGCCCGCTTATGGGCGATGTCTCCCCCAGCACATCCACGCTGTATACCAGCTGCTGCAGTTCATCCTCCCTGACGGACGGGAACCTGGGGTCATGGATGCCAGCGCTTACCGCGTTCTGGATGATTTCCTCAGCCACATTCCCGCACACAGGCGCGATGGTGCCGATGCATCCCCTCAGCGCACCGTTCTTATGGATGGAGACAAAGACGCCTGCGCGTGATTTTAACATTTCGCCGGGCAGGCCTTCCTCCACTGCCTGGACCGGTATCATCCTTCTGGTATGCACGTAATGTTCCAGGGACTTTCTTGCCAGGGATACGTAGGCGTCTTCCGCTTCCTGCTTCTGCCTGCACACGGCCTGTTCCCGCTCCTCATATGCCTTCAGGAAACAGCGGCCTTCATCCTCCCCCTGTACTTCAAAGGTACAGATACCATATCCTACCCCAAAGGGACCCTCATAGGACAGGCGCTGCGGTTTTACCGCCATACCGTCCATGGCGCCCGCCATCATGGTAAAGCTTCTGTGTCCGCATTCGCCCGCCTTTTCGCAGAACCCTTCCGTGAAATCCAACAGCCCTCCAAACCTGCCCATGCCCATCACGTCCATGATGCGCTTATCGTATTCCGGCCCCTGGACGCTGAAACCATAAGGGCCGTCCTCTTTCAGCTTGTGGGAAAGATCGCCGCTGGCAATGATGACCGTCCTCCTGCCCAGGCGCTTTACCGCCTGTGCAATCAACTGTCCGGCCCTGTAATGGTCTGTAAAGGGAAGGCCGGAACCGCCAATCCGCACCAGCCGGTAATCACGGTAATACTGGTTGATGAAGTATAAGGGAACCATGGTTCCATGGTCCAGCTCCCTGTCCCTCTCCCTTTCCTTGCCCATGGGAAAATCAATATCATCCGCCAGGTCACAGAGTTCATTTACAAATTCAGTGTCATATTCCACTTCCACTGCTTCCTGGGAAGCCAGGAACTGGCCGAAGTCACCCTTTGCCCCTGTTCCCGGGGAAATGTGGAAATAGTCCGCATACATCACGGCATGGGGCGACAGCACCACAATGGTGTCCGGCTTTGAGGCCGCGGCCAGTCTGGCTGCCTGGTGATATGCCTCCACCGTATCCTTTATCCGTACCTGCTGGCCCCGTCCCACATCGGGTATGATAAGGGGCGGGTGGGGTACCATGATTCCTGCAATAATAGCCATAGGGCATCTCCTTTCCTTTGTTGCCTTTCCAACCATAACTACTTAATATTATAGCCAAAAGAAAGGAATACTTCAATGCCGGGGAACCATGAAACCGGCACATGTAACTGACAGCCCTGGAAAACAGCTGCAGCCGACAACCCTGACACGCAGATGCAGCTGACAGCCCCGACACGCAGATGCAGCTGACAGCCCCGACACGCAGATGCAGCTGACAGCCGGAACTTATATAAGTTCCAGGACCCCCCGTATATCCCTGACCACCCAGTCAGCCCCTGCCTCCAGGAACTTCCGGCTCACGGTCTTGCAGGCATATTCCCTGTCCTCCGGGGAAAGGGCCTCATATTCCTCCATGGACAGGCCCATGGCAGAGCTTCCCTCCACGATGCCCACCGTATAAACACCTGCGTTTTTTCCTTCTTTTATATCAGAAACCGTATCCCCCACTTTCATGACCCGCCTGACATCGGATAGCCCCAGGGCCTCCATGTTGCGGAAAATCATATATGGGTACGGCCTCCCTTTGTGTCCCGTGGAATCCGGGCTGAACCAGCAGTCCGGGCTGTAGCCCTTCTGCGCAGCGGCAGGCGCCACGATGCCCATCATTGCATCCGTATATCCGGTGGTGGAGCCGATCCGGATTCCGTGGCCGCGCAGCGTTTCCACGGTTTCTGTCACATACGGCTTCACATCGGTGAATCCGCCTGCCAGGCCAAGGATCTTACTTTCGCTGAGAAGATAGACCTGTTCCACATCCTCCTGGGTAAACGCCCGGCCGTGGATCCTTTCCCATTCCCCGGAAATCCGCTCCATCTCCAGCATGGTCCGCACATGGTCGCGTTTCAGCATGCCCATGGGCCCCCGTATCTCGTCCATGGTGGGCTGGATTCCGTATTCCCCAAATGCCTCCGCAAAGGCCTGTACCGGGGCAAAGCACCCGTAATCCACGGTGGTGCCTGCCCAGTCAAGAATAACTGCGTCAAATAATGCCATTTTACTGTTCCTCCCTGTCATTTTCCTGGTTTTCCTTATCCTCCAGGAACTCTTTTATTATACTGTAAAGCTTTATGATATCATCCTCATAAATCTCCCCGATATTACCGATCCGGAAGGTATCCGCGTCCGTCACCTTGCCAGGATAGATGGCATATCCCCGTTCCTTTATGTAACGGTACATTTCCTCAAAGGAAAAGCTGCTGTCCTCCGGGTAGAAAAAAGTGGTGATGATGGGCCCCTGATATTCCCCTTCAATATATGGACGGATCCCAAGTTCCGCCAGCTTTTCAATCAGCAGCCTGTTATTGCCGGCATACCGTCTGCTCCTGGCCTCAATCCCGCCTTCTTCCTCCATTTCCCTGAGCGCCTGTGCAAAGGCCAGCACCGTATGGGTGGGGGAGGTGAATCTCCATTTCCCGTCCTTTTCCATGGTCTCCCACTGACTGTACAGGTCCAGGGACAGGCTTGGCGCCTTCCCGTTGCATTTCATAAGTTCATCCCGGCGGCAGATGATGAAGGAAAATCCCGGCACGCCCTGGATGCATTTGTTGGCGCTGCTGATGATGAAATCAATCCCTAAATCCCCGACCGGTATATCCACGCCGCCGAAGCTGCTCATGGCGTCCACGATAAAGACACGCCCCGCTTCCTTCACCACCTTTGCCACAGATGCGATATCGTTTAAAATCCCGGATGTTGTCTCGCTGTGCACCATGGAGACATGGGTGATTTCCGGGTTCTTCTGAATGAGCTCACGGATCCGGTCCGCACAGGGCACCCGGTCATATTCCTCACAGTACTGGATGAACGGGATTCCTGCGTGCTTTGCAATATCCGCCATCCGGTCCCCGTAGGCGCCGTTGGAGGCAATGAGCAGGCAGTCCTCCGGCCCGGCGGAGCTTGTGAGGACGGACTCCACCCCAAAGGTCCCGCTGCCCTGCATCAGTACGCATGTATATTCAGGCTCCCCGACATGGGCCAGCCCAAGAAGTTTCCTGCGGATTTCCTGTGTGATTTCCTTATAATCATCATCCCAGGTGCAGTGGTCAAATAGCATCTCTTTCTTCACGGTATCCGTGGTCGTTAAAGGCCCCGGTGTCAGCAGCTTATAATTCATCATATCCGTTTACTCCTCTTTCTTCTTGTTTGTGGTTTATTTACAGCTTTCTGAAAGGTCCTGATGCTGTTTCAGCAGGTCCACTGTCAGCTTTTGGGGAAATACCTTTGGATAGGCGGACATATTGGCAGGATTCCCCTGCTCCCCTTCATAAACCGGCAGGGGATATGTCTTAATCAGCTCCGCCCTTCCGCTTTTAATGATGCACTCAGCCATCTTCTGGGCCATTGGGCTGGTCTTACCGCCTTTATCAATCACTGCCACGGATTCAGTCAGGGAGAAGTTCCCTTCCAGGGGGTCCACATAGTCTACCGGCAGTCCCTGGGCCTTATCTGACACGGCCTGATGGCGCAGGCCGAATCCAATGGCCACCTCCCCTGCGCGCACCTTCTTAAGGGGAGCCGATCCGGAGCTTTCCACATGGGGTCCGGCATTTTTATAAATCCCGGTAAGCACCTCCCTGGCGCCATCCTCACCGTATTCACTGATAAGGGCCTGCATCAGCAGCCATGCGGTGGATGAACTTTTGATATCCGTCACCGATACAAAGCCCTCATACTCCGGCTTTGACAGATCCTTTAAACAGACGGGCATGGCCAGGTTATTTTCCTTCATCATCTCGGTGTTGACAATGATTGCGCCCTCCTGCTTCGTAATGGGCGTGTAGTAAGAGGGGTATTCCTCCATTGCCCCGGCATCAAAGGCAAGGTCCGCGAACATATGGTTCTGGTCCTGGGCGCTTTCCAGGTAAAAGGAGCTCATGGTGACCACGTCCGCCTCTATGTTGGTCCCCTCTGCCAGCAGCTTGCCGCCAAGTTCAGAGGTCCCAAAGGACTGGAGAAGGTATTTTCCTTCAAATCCATTGCCGTCCAGGGCATGTTTCATGGCTTCTATGGCCTCATCATCCGCATTGGAGTAGATTACCACCTGTGATTCCTTCCCGGAACAGCCGGTTAATGTGAGGGCTGACGCTGCAATCAATGCAGTCATTCCCAGGGTTGCTGCTTTTTTCCACTTTTTCATAAACTTTCCTCTTTTCATTTTTATATTTTCCCTTCTTCCTGATAAAGCGCCAAACAACGCCTTGGCCCCAAGGTTCGTGGCCATGATCAGGAGGGAGAGCACAAATATCTCATTGAATTTTGTATAATACTGCAGTTCCTTTATTTTCGTCGTGATGACCATGGTCCTGGCGCCTGCGATGAAAATGACGGCGCTGACCGTCACCATTGCATTGACAAAATAATAGCTGAATACCTCCAGCAGGGTGGATACCGCGTTGGGCGTGACCACCCGCAGGATGGTCTTAAACCAGGTATCCCCCATGAGCAGGGCGGTTGTCTCCCAGGATGCGTTCATTTTCGCAAGGGAGCTCTTCATCATCAGGTATGGCGTGGAGAAAAAATGCACCACATTACAGATGACCAGGAGGAAAAACGTATTCTGCACCGGGGTGCCGGAAAAGGTGAACAGGAATGCAATGCCGATTACCATGCCGGGTATGGTGTTTGTCACCAGGGCAATGCTTTCTATGATGTCCTTCAGCCTTTGATCCAGGCTGCTTCTGGCCGTTGCAAGGGCTGCCCCGTAAACAATCAGCGAGCCGGTCAGGGCGGTCAGCACCGCAACCAGGATGGAGTTCCTGTACACTGCCGACAGGGAGGAATCCCGGAACACATCCCATACATGGCTGAATGTAAGATCCATCTGATAGGGCCATTCCCGCACCATGGGCACCACGAATATGACGGCAAACACGCACAGGACGCAAGTCAGGATGGCGCAGGACGCCGCGCCGCAGAACACATCCCGGAGCCTGCCTCTGCGGATTTCAGTATTGGAAATCCGGCTGTACCGGATATTATAGCGCTCCAGGTAATGGAGCAGGGAAATGCTCACAACGGACGGCACCAGCATGGACATGGCCACCACGGCCCCGCGGTTGAAATCCGGCACGCTTCCCAGCATTTCATTGTAAAGCACCGAAGCCACCACGTCATACTGCCCTCCCACGGACGCCGGGATGCCGTAATCCGTGAAGCAGAGGAAAAAGCACTGTACAAACGAAGCTGCCAGGGTTCCAAGAAGCGGCCTGAGCACGGTTCCAAGAAAGGTGGAAAACGGGCTGTCCCCCATGATCCTGGATACAATCATGAACTTTTTATCAATAAAACTCATGGAATTGAATATCAGCATGAAGGAAACAGGAAGGGTGTAGATCACATACCCCAAAAGCAGTCCCCAGAAGCCGTATATGTCAAAGAGCTGCCTTCCCAACAGCCTGGTCAGAAGCCCCTGTTTCCCAAAGGAATAGATGATTGCGAATCCATATGTGATGGTGGGCAGCAGCATGGGAATCACGGCCGCCAGGCGTATGAACCCCTTAAGCCCTCTGGGCACATTGGTGTAATGGATGGTATAGGAAAGGATGAATGCCAGGACCGTGGTCACGGCCGCGCTGAGGGATGCCACAGCCGCGCTCCTTGCAAATGCTCCCGCAAATCCCTTCCCGGTAAGCACATCCGCATAATGCGACAGGGCAATGCCTCCCTGGCACTCAAAGGATTTCCCCAAAAGAAGCAGGATGGGAACCAGCAGGAATACCAGGAAAACACCGGTGACCAGCGCGTAAATGCCCTTGATTTCTCTCTCTTTCATCGTCTTCATTGTAAAATCTCCCATCATTTCCCGGTCAGCCCGCCTGCATGATCACGCGGTCAGCCAGTTCCCTCTGGAACAGGGAGAAAATGTTGTTCTTTTTTATCTCCAGCTGGTTTAAGATGAATTCCTCCACAAAGCGGTCCGCTGGCGCGCCTATAATCTCCTCCGGCCTGCCAAACTGTGCAATACCTCCCTGATTCACAATCATCACCTTGTCGGAAAGGGTCAGGGCTTCCTCCGGGTCATGTGTCACAATCACCGTGGTCAGTTTGAATTCCCTGGCAATCTCCTTGATTTTTTCTTTAATGGATTCCTTGATTACCCCGTCCAGGGCGCTTAAGGGTTCGTCCAGCAGCAGGATCCTGGGCTTCATGACCATGGTCCTGGCCAGCGCCACCCTCTGCTTCTGCCCGCCGGAGAGCTGGTCAATCCGTTTGCACAGATGTTCCCTGAGTCCCAAAAGGTCAATGAATTCCTCCACCTCCTGGTTCGTGGAAATCCCCGGCCGGTTCTTAAGCCCGTATGTAATGTTTTTATATACATTGAGGTTGGGGAACAGCGCATAATCCTGGAATACAATGTTAAATCCCCTCTCCTCCATGGGAACCCGGGTGATGTCCTGTCCCTGGAACAGCATCTGCCCGCTGTCCGCGTCCGTGATTCCAAGAATCAGGTTCAGCAGGGTGGTTTTCCCGCATCCCGACGGACCCAGGATGGATACGATTTCCCCGTCCCCGATTGTCAGGTTGATGTCCTCCAATATGGTTACCCCGTCAAATGATTTCCTGATATGTTTTAATTCCAGCATAAATGCCCTCCTTTTAATCTGCCCAGACCGTTTTTCTAAACACCCACATTAAAGCACAACCGTCCGGCCGAATACAACAAGATCCATGTAAGTCCTTTGTAAAGGGAGGGTAAAGCCACAAAATGGAAAAAAAGAAGGCTTGTAGTATTTCTACAAAACCTTCTTTCTAATACGGCGGGAATGAATTGCCAAGCACGCCCCGGTATGCCTGCGTATGATCCGGCTGCCCTCAGTACGCCTGCCTGCGTATGATCCGGCTGCTCTCATCCAGCTTTTCTGTAAAATGTCCATAGTCCCTGAGGATGATACCCATGTAAATCATGTCTACCACGGCAGTCTGGGACATGCGGGAAAATATGGCATTGCCATACAGGAGCTGCTGGCTGCTGGTACACAGCAGTATATCCGCATGGCCCGCAATCAGCGAATGTTCAAAATTCGTGATGGCAATGGTGGCAGCCCCCTTCTTTTTCGCCAGCTTCATCACGTCCACCGTATTCTTAGATGAACCGGAATAGGATATGCCGATTGCAACATCCCGGCTGTCCAGATTGCCGGCGCTTATATGCTGGAGATAGATATCGTTGTACATGATGCAGTTAAACCCCAGATACATAAGCTTTGTGACCAGGTCCCCTGCAACAGAGGCCGAATTCTCCACGTAGTAGACGGCAATCTGCCTGGCGCCGCAGATGAGTTTTGCCGCCCTGCCGATGGATGACGGGGATATATGTTTTAACGCATCATCCAGATAAGACACGGACTGGGCCACCACGCGCCCGGGAACTTCCTCCGGCCGGTCCCGGGCGGATATCTCATAGCCATACCGCAGGACCTCCTCTGAACGCCCGCCTTCCTCCTCTCCCATCCCACTGCCATTACCGCCCAGGGACGCCTTCAAGACCTGGTACTTGAATTCCTTAAAGCCTTCCAGTCCCAGGGCTTTCACGAACCGCATCACGGTGGGCTGGCTGACCCCGGCCGCCCTGGCCATGGCCGCAATGGACATTGTCTCCATCGGTCCGTCATACCCCAGGTAATAGTCCGCTGCCTTTTGTTCGGATTTGCGCAGGCTGGCATATATTCTTTTTATCTCATATTCCAATGGTTTTGCCATTTCTCCCCTTCTTTCCGGGATTCTGTTTCCGAACCCCCAATTATCTGCCCGGTACTTTTTCTACAGGATCCCAGCATCCGTCCTGCGCCCGTACCCAAGTGCCATTTTTCCTGTCCGGGTCAAAGACCCTGCAGCCCTTTGTACTTTTTTCCGTACAAAGGATTGCGGGCAGGTTCCTGTCCATTGTCACATCCTGCCAGAAGGAGCGATACCATTGTTTTATAAAACTTTCGTAAAGGGATGGTAAAATATAGAAAAGCAGGATAATCCAGGGAAAAAGGAACCGGCCGGTGCATATCCTGCAACCGGCCGGTTCCTGTATTTTAAGTATGGGAATTCATGTTCAATCACGCTGCATAAGGAGCGATTTCTTCCAGAAGCCCGTCACATTCATCTGTGTGAAGGATCAGCTCAACTGTTTTGGACTTTGCCAGGGATAACACCCCGACCACTGATTTGGCATCGACCACACGGCTGCCGCATTTTACATCTGCATCATATGAATAGCGGTTGATGATCCGGACGAAATTAATGATCTGGTCTGCCTGGTCAAATTTTACAAGTATATGTTTCATCTTTATTCACCTCCGTATAGTATATTTCGAATTCTTCATCTGTATACCGTTCTTTTTCTTTACGCTCTTATCATAGCACGCAGACCATTGCAATTCTATGGTAATATCTTTTTAAATGGCGTAAAATTGTCCTTTCTTTTCCTATAACCGCGTTTCCCAGTACCCAATATTGTCCTTATCGATACGGATTGGCTCCCCGGATATGATTTCCAGACCGCCGTCATATCCCGTGCTTATCCTGTATGCGGCGCCATTATCCAGAAGGATATCCTTCCCCGGCTGTTCTTCTATGTTCCCGGACCACAGCCCCATGGACACGAAGCCCGCCACCTTTCCCATCTCCACCGGGTCCCATATGTACATCACAGGGCATATATCCTCTTCCCCGTCCCCAATGTATTCCGCCATCTGGCTGGGCAGGCCCAGGCCTATTACCTTCACCGTCTTTTCTTTTCCCTGCTTTTTTACCACATCCGCGGCAGCCTTGATTCCCTCCGTGGACAGGCTGCAGATGACTTTCACCTCCGGGTAGTTCTTTAACAGGCGTTCCGTCTCCTTTACAGCCTTATCGTACACGCCTTCCCCAAAAGCAATGTCCACCAGGCGCATGTCCTTATATCCGGACTCCTCCAGTTCCTTTTTCATCCAGTACATCCACTCATTCTGGTTGGCGGAACGGCTGCCCGCGGAAAGGATGCACCACTGGCCGCTGCCGCTGCATATGTCACAGGCGGAACGTACCAGGGCACGCCCCAGCTTTTCTGCGTCCACCGGTTTAATGTAAATGCTCCTGCTGTCCGCCTTGACGTCCGCGTCCAGGGTAATCACGGATATCCCCTTTTCCCTGGCCTCCCGGAGGACCGGCGCCAGAGCATCTTCATCATTGGCAGCCACCGCAATGGCATCCACCTGCTCGTGGATCAGGTTGCGGATCAGCCGGACCTGTTCCTGTGCCGTGGCCTCATCCGGATACAGGGTGATGCAGTTCTTGCCCGCATCCTCTATGACACGGCGGTATCCCTGGCTGGCCAGCTCGTTATACCAGTTGTCCCTGGACTTCATGATAATGGCGTAGGTCCCCTTGTCATGAAGCTGCTGTCCATAACAGGAACTTATGAAAATCCCTGCTATCATCAGTATCACAGCAAGTATCCATGCACCATGCCTGCCTTTCATCTTCTCCACCGCCTTCAATGAATTTCTTTTTCCAGTATATACCTAACAGGGGATTTTGTCTATTTTCATTGCAAATTATCGAATTCTTGTTAAAATAATGATATAAGCCATCATTATGGGTTTACCGACAGAAAGGGACGTTGATATAGATGAAACTACTAATTGCTGATGATGAGAAGCTGACCAGGGAAGGCATACGGGACCGCCTGGATTTACAGGGTCTGGGGATATCCGGAGTGTTCCTGGCTGATGACGGTGTCCACGGCCTTGAAACAGCCCTGAAGGAATCGCCCGACATCGTGCTTACGGATATACGGATGCCGCGGATGAACGGCGTCCAGATGGCGGAGCAGATCCTGGCCGCCAATCCAGGTACCGTCATCATTTTCATGAGCGCTTACTCAGATAAGGAATATCTGAAAGCAGCCATCAAGCTGAAGGCCGTAAGTTATGTGGAAAAACCCCTGGATATGGAAGAGCTGAAACAGGCTTTGGGCGAGGCCGTGGAAACACGCAGGACCATGAGCACCCACCTGGCCGCGTCCAGAAGCCACGAAAAGGAACAGCTGGGCCATCTCACCCTCCTGCTGACCGAACCGGAGCCGGAAAGCCTTGATGAGGCCGGTGAACTGATTGGGAGTCTTGGGCTTCCCATCAATTCCTCCACCTGTTTCAGCGCCCTGCTGCTGGACAGCCAGACCCCCGTCACCCTGCTTCCTGAGAACAGGATGGACGAGGTCAGGGATTCATTCAGCAGCATGCTGGCGGACAAGGGGATAGGACAGATGTATTTCATACGGGCGGACCGCTATATCATCATTTTCCTGTATTCCGATGCCAGGCAGGAGGAAAAGCTGATTCACGACTGCGCCGCCTTCCTGTCCAAACAGCTGAATGAAATCTCCCGTTTCTTCGTTTCCGTAGGCCCGGTGGTCAGCGGCGTGGAGCGGGCACACATCTCCTATATGGAAGCAAAGGAGCATTTAAAAGAAAGCTTCTTCCATGAATATGGTTTCATCCTGGACAAGGACACGGCCAATGCCCCCTTCCATCCCCCGGCCGACGTGCTGATGGAATTCTCCATGGCCCTGGCCGAAAAGCAGGAGGACCAGGCCCTTAAACTGGCAGGACAGCTTTACCAGTCGTTTGTGCCCAATGACGTGCTGGGTCCCAGCCAGGTCAAGGATATCTATTATAAGTATTTAAGCAAGCTGGATGAACACGGCATGAACAACTACATTTCCCTGTGGCAGAAAGAAGGACTGAATACGGAAAGCATCTGGGAGGGCGTCATGGGGTGCGCTACCCTGAAGGAACTTCATGACCTGCTGTGTGCCAAGGTCAGGCAGTTCTTTGAACAGCTGGAGGACAGCCAGGGCGAGAATCCCGTGGTGTTCCAGATTAAGGAATTCATCCAGCAGAATTACGCCGCGCCCTCCCTGTCCGTCCCGGATGTAAGCGAACACGTCCATCTGTCACCCAGCTATGTGTGTACGGTATTTAAAAATGAAACAGGCCAGACCTTAAACCAGTACCTGACGGATTACAGGATCAAGATGTCCAAGCAGTTCTTAAGCGACCCCCGCTATAAGATAGCGGACATATCCTCCAAGGTGGGATACAGCGACGGCAATTATTACAGCAAGGCATTTAAAAAAATCGTGGGGCTGTCCCCTTCTGAATACAGGGAGAAGATGCTCTGATGAAAAATCCAATCCAACAGCTGATCCACCGCTATACGTATGATATGCGGCTGAAGACGAAACTGGTCATATCCCATATCGTCCTGATCCTGCTGCCCACCGCAGTGCTGTCAGGTTTCTTTTTCCTGCGCATTTATGATATTGTCATGAAGGACAGCATCCGCTCTGAACAGGTGCTGTCCGCCCAGACCGTCAATTCCCTCGAGAACCTGATATCCCACGTGTCCGCATCCTCTGATACCATAACCAACTCCCTGTTTGTGCAGGATGTGTTCCGCATCCCCATAGAAGATGCGAAGGATAAGACCATCTCCACTTCCAGGATGAACAGCCTCTTCCATCTGGCCCGCAGCATGACAGACACCTCCCTGATCACAGATGTGAAAATATACTATGATGACCAGGCGTACGGTGACCTGCAGCAGTACAACCAGATCAATAACGCCCTGTTCCTGCCCATGTCCACAATATCCAGCAGCTACTGGTACGGGATTTACAGCACCTCCCACAGTACTTCCCTGCTTTGCCCTGAACTGTACCTGTCCCCCACCGAGGCGGAAAAGAATGGGCGCCTTGCATATATCACGCGCATTCCATATTCGGACAGCGAACCTGCCATTGACAGTTCCAGAAGCGCTTCTGCCTATATCGCAGTCTATTTTTCCAGGACTTCCTTTGATAATGTGCTCAGCAAGGACGCGACGGTCATGGACGAGGCCGCGTTCATCATCAACAGCAGGGATGTGATTGTCTCTGCATCAGACATGGCGCTGGCCGGGATGTACTATATGCCCCATTCCGAATTCAACTCACGCATGGGCATGGAAAAGGAGTTTTCCCTGGTTTCATTTATGGACAGCTCTGCTTACGCGGCCTATTTTCCAATCAAGGACACGGACTGGATCATGGTTTCCGTGATTCCCGCCCTCCATATCACGGACGCTGGCCGGGACATGATGACACACTTTGCGCTGATCTACCTTTTCTTTACGGCGATTGCCATGTACATCTCCTTTCAGCTGTCCGGCTCCATAGCAGACCGTATCATTACCGTTGCCCTGCAGATGGAAAAGGTCCGCACCGGACGGCCCCAGCCCTTAGACATCGGTGACACAGGCTGTGACGAGATCGGCGTGCTGGCCGACACCTACAACTACATGACAGAGGAAATCGGCCTGCTCATGGACAGCCAGAAGGATGCCGCGGACAATCTGCGGCGCGCTGAATTCCGCGCCCTGCAGGCCCAGATCAATCCGCATTTCCTCTATAATACCCTGGACATGATAAACTGGCTGTCCCAGACCGGGAGGAACCAGGAGGTAACACGGGCCATCCAGGCCCTGTCCCGTTTCTACAAGCTGACCTTAAGCCGCAACGGGCTTATGAACTCCATCGAGACAGAACTCCAGCATGTGAGCCTTTATATCAGTCTGCAGAACATGCGCTATGACAACTGCGTCACCTTTGTGATGGATGTGCCGGATGAGCTTTACGATTACACCATCCCCAAGCTTACCTTCCAGCCCATTGTGGAAAATGCATTCTTACACGGCATCATGACAACGGAACAGAAAAAAGGCAGCATCCTGCTCACCGGATGGAAGTCAGGGGATGATATCGAATTCATCATCTCTGACGACGGGGCAGGCATACCGCCTGAAAAACTGGATACCCTGATGCACGATATGGGGCATGCGGATATGGACGCCGGGGTAAAGCAGCAGGCTTCCCCCGGGCATATCGGGATTTATAACACGAACCTCAGGCTCAAAAGCCTGTATGGGGAAATGTACGGCCTTTCCTTTACCAGCACGCTGGGCAGGGGGACCGAGGTCACTGTGCGGATACCGGCGCGGCATATTACGGATTCGCTGGAGCAGGTGTGATGTGGCCTGTTGCAGTCCCCGTCAGCTAATCCCCTTCACCTCCCAGCAATAAGATTCATACGCCTGGACCAGGTTCATGGAAGCAGTCTCTTTTGCAGCCTTACTTTTGGCATAGTCCGCCTCTCCCTGGAGATATTCCGTATTGGACAGCATACCTGCCGCCTGCCTGCGCTTTTGGGACTGGTAAACAAGTTCCGCGCCTGTATAGGATTCCAGCGCTGCCTGGTACTGTAAAAGCTGTGCCTGGAGTTCCTGGTAGGCGGCGGTAATGGAGGCTTCAGCGGTTCCCTCCGCCTCATCCACCTGCCTGAACCTCTGGTTAATCTCCGCTGTGCTGACGGCCTTTGAATGGCGCTGGCTCTGGACATTGGAATCATTGCCAATGGCCTTACTCTTATCGCCCTCAAAGTCAATGGCCCCGATGGCGGACAGGTCTGGCTCAGGTATGGCTCCGATGGATACAGATTCACTGTCCTCCAGCCCCAGCATGTTAAGCAGCTTAAACCGCAGCTGCTTTTCCTGTTCCTTAAGGGAGGCCAGGGATGTGCGGGCCTGTTCCAGGCGGTTCTGCCCTTCCTGTACCTCTGCCTGTGTGGCGGTTCCCGCCTGGCCCTTCCTGACAAGGGACTGGTAAGAAGCTTCCAGGGCATTTACGCTTTTTTCCGTGGCCTTAACATTGCTGGCCATCTGATTGTAGGAATTCATCAGGGTCTGGGCCGTGTAGGTATAGGAGTCTGCGGATTTCTCAATGCTTCTGGTGCTCTTTTCATCTGTCAGGTTCTTTATCTGGTTATAGATACGTTTGGCAGAAGATTTCAGCATGGAGGCATTGGATGCGTAAAGGGCGGCTGTCTCCATTCCCTTGCTGTCCGCGTCATCTTCCATTTCCTCCGCCTTATCTTCCAGGTTATCCTGTTCCCACTTCATGGTGTCCCACATTTCCTGATACGCATTGATGGAATCTTCCTGGTCTTCTATGGTCTTTTTAAGGGTCAGGTTGCCTTCTTTCAAAAGAGTGCGCAGATTGCCGTATTCCACAGTCATTTCCCGGGATGCGGCCTCCTGTATTACCGCGGAAGCTGCCATGGATACCCCCGTATCTGCCCTATCTGCTGTATATTCTGTATCTGCCATGGATTCCATATCTGCCGTATATTCTGTATTTGCCGTATATTCCGCATCCGCCCCTTCTGCCAGGACCGTCAATGTGCCTGACAAAGCCATGGAGAGGGACAGCATGCCTGACAGAAGCCAATATTTTCCCTTCATCTTTCTGCCTCCTTTCCGATTCCTGCCCCTGTCATGACACGGACGCCAGGCCGTCCACGGCCCAGTCATAGTTGACCTGGGCTGTCAGAAGCGCCAGTTTCTTTGTGCGGACATTTACCTCTGCGGTCGTTAATGAGGACTTCTGTTTCTGGTAATCATTTCTTGTCATGGTGCCTGCGAGAAGCTTCCTGTCCGCGGCTGCCATGGTGCTGCTCTCTAATTCATAGGACTGCTGTGCCTGCACATAATCCTCTTTTGCCAGTATCAGGTTCTGATACGCGGTCTTCACACTGTTTGCAGCAACCTCCTTCTGGTTCTTATAGGACTGTTCCAGGCTTTCCCTGTTGGTGGCGCTGACCGCGTAATTTATCTGTTTCTCCAATATCTTCAGGCTATAGTTGTTCTCCAGCGCCTTTGTGACGTCCGCTTCCAGGTCAATGGCGCTGATACCGTCAAGATCCGGTTCCGGCACATCGCAGATCTCCACATCCGCCCCATAGGTCCAGCCCAGCATCAGACACAGTTCCTCCCTGGTCTTATCAAGACTGGTCCTGGCTGACAGGATGGAGGCTTCTGCCGAGGACACGGACTCTTTAGCCGTAAGCACATCCGCCTGGGTACTCATACCCGCGCTGAACTTCGTGACCGTGGAGTCATAGGCCAGCTGGGCCTGGGTCTTGCCCTCATTCAGGCTCTCCAGGTTATAGGCCTGGGTCCAGTAATTAATCATGGATGTCTGAGCCTGTTTTACCAGGGTGGCTTCCGTCTGGTCGTAGCCTAACTTCTTAATCTCCCCGTCATCCACATTATCATCGCCCTGCTCCCTCAGCTTATCCACCTGGATCTGGCTGTTCAGATAGGAGGACAGCCTGCTGGCATAGTCGGAATCACTTGAGTCAGGATAATCCATGGCGCCGTATACATCATCCGCCGCATCGTAATAATCCTGGGAAATGTCGTCCCGCGTCTCCCCTCTGTACTCCTTATACGCAATCTGGTTCTGGATGACCGTGTTATTGTATTCGTGGATCAGATATGCAATCTCATCAAATTCCAGTTTATTATCCCTAAAGGAAGCCCATTGCTCCGCAGTATACGCAAATTCCGGGCTTCCCGCCAGGGAAACGGAGGGCGATGACGCTGCAACCGCGATGCACAGAAGGATACCTGCCACGGGCTTTCCTATTACACTCTTTCCTGCCACATTCTCCCCAGCCATCCCCCATCCTGCTTTCATTCTACCTGTCATGTACTCACCTTTCCTTACCGATACTTCTATTATATCAAGTGCTTCTATATATCAAGAACCACCCGCTTCTTGTTGCCATTCATGACCGCATAATAAATCGGGAGGATGAACAACGCCACCAGCACACCGGCTGTCAGGCCTCCGATATTAACCACCGCAAGCCCCTGGGTGGTGGAACCGCTGCTGCCAATGGCAAGGGCCATTGGAATCATGGACAGGATGGTGGTCAGACTTGTCATGAGGATAGGACGGAGCCTGGTAGCTCCTGCCTCAATGAGGGCAGTCTTAAGGTCCATGGTCATCCTGTACTGGTTCACCGTATCCACATAGAGGATACCGTTATTGACAACGGTTCCCACCAGGACCAGGAAACCCAACAGGGAAGTCATGCTGATGGTCACGCCCGTCACCTTCAAAAGCCCGAAGGAACCCACAAGGCTGAATGGTATGGTGGTCATGACCATGAAAGAGAACTTGGGCGACTCGAACTGGGCAGCCATGACCACAAATACCATGAACACGGCAATGGCAATGGCCTTGTAAAGCGCCGAGAATTCTTCCTGCATCATCTTATCCCTGGAATTGACCACGGTAGTGATTGTGCCTGACAGGTTCGGATTGATGACCTCCCTGTCAATCACTGTTTTCACATTTCCCCCGGTATAATCTGCCGTAATTGTTATCTCAAAGGATTTATCGGTCTTGGAAATGGACGCCGGGCTGTCCTTAAAATAAATCTCGGCCACATCCATAAGCGCCACATAACCGCCGGAAGGCTTGGTCAGGATGATTCCCTTTACCTGGTCCACTGTCCTGTAATCTGCCTCTGGATATTCAGCCATCACGCTGACCTCCCGTCCGTCAATATCCAGTGTGGTGACCTCCACGCCGTCCAGCATCTGGCTCACCATGCTCCCGATTTCCGTAGGGGTAAGCCCCTCTGCTGCCGCCATGACCGGATCCACCTCAATGGTTACAATAGGCGCTGTATTCTCAATGCTGGAATGGACATTCGCCACATCGCTCCTGGCCGTCATTTCCTTTACAATCCTGTCACTTACCTCCTTCAGTTCATCATACTGGGTTCCGCGCAGGATGGTCTCATATCCCCTGCCCCTTCCCATGAAGCTCATGGACGTGGACGCCTCTACCGTGATGGTACAGTTGTCAATATCCGCCATTTCCTTTTCCCACAGGCTTGCCACCTCATCCGTGTCCATGGTCCTGTCATCTTCCAGATAAGCGGTGATGGTGCCGCTGTTGCTGTTATAGCGCAGCATGTAGGACTCCACATTTTCATCCGCAGCCACAATTGCCTCGGCCCTGGACAGCATTTCGTCCGCCTGTTCTGACAGGATTCCCGGCCTTGTCTCAATGGATACGCTTACTGTCCCCGTGTCATCGGATGTCATAAGCTCTGTCTCCATTCCGCTTGCCAGTACCAGGGTGGCAATAATGATAGCCACCGATGACAGCATGACCACGGCCTTATGTTTTAACAGCCCCGGCATGATGCGGCGGTATGCATTCTGCAGATGGACCACCGGGCGGGACATTGGCGCTTTTTCCGTTTCCTTAGGCTTATACATCATATAGCTTAATGGCACCACGGTCATGGCTGAGAACAGGGATGCCGTCATACAGAACACAATGGTGTATCCCAGCGGTTTAAACATCTGGCCCGTCATGCCCTGCAAGAATACCAGAGGGATGAAAACCACACAGGTGGTAATGGTAGAACCTATGATGGACTGGAGGACGATTCCCGTACCGCCCAGCGCTGACTTTGCATACCCCAGCAATCCCTTGTCCTCACACGCATCCGTTGCCCTGAAGCAGCTCTCCAGAACAACAATGGAGTTATCCACCATCATGCCGACGCCCAATACCAGTGCGCTCATTGTAATGACGTTCAGGGAAAATCCCACACTGGTCATGAGTATCAGCGAAAGCAGGATGGAGGTGGGAATGGAGCTTCCAACAATCAGGGATGCCTTATAGTCACCAAAGAATATGAAAATGATGATCATGGATATGATGACTGCCAGAACCATGGTCACCGCCACATCCTGCAGGGAACTTAAGATACTGTCCGCCGTATCCCTTGCAACCGTAATCTGCAGGTCCTCGTCAGCCGCCTCCAGGGAGGCAATGGTTTCCTGTACCGCGGACGACACATCCATGGCCGTGCTGCTCTGCTGCTTGGAGATGGACAGGGATATGGTCTCCTGGCCATTATACCGTGAAATGCCTCCCCTCTGTTCCTCGGCCTCATATACGTTGGCTATATCCTCCATGTAAACAATCTGCCCGCTGGAGGTGGTAATGGGCACCCGCTTTAAATCATCCAATGTATCATTCTCAACCGAAGTTGTCACGGACAGTTCCAGGTTGCCTGCCACCGCGTCCCCGGAAGGGTACGACAGGTTAGCGGCGCTCATAGCTGACTTGATCTGGTTCATGGTCAGCTTATACTGCGCCATCTTTTCTGACTGCAGTTCAATCTTAATGTACTCAGATGAACCTCCCATGGCCTCCACATCTGCCACGGAAGTGATTTTCTCAAATTCAGGAACGATTTTCTGGTCCACGTAATCGTAGAGGTCTGTCTCTGTCTTATGGGCAATGGACAGCATCATGGTGGTGCTGGCATTGTTGTTCATTTCCATGACAGAAGTCTCCACGTCATCAGGCAGCTGGCGTTCCAGGTTATCCAGCTTCTTCTTAAGGTCATCGTAAGCCTCATCCATATCCGTGCCGTAGTCATATTCCAGCATGACCATGGACCGTCCGTCGCTGGACGAGGAGGACATGCTCTTCACGCCTTCCAAGGTGCTGACCTCATCTTCGATGGGTTCTGTCACCAGTTCATTGATGTCCTCAGGTCCTGCGCCGGAATACCTTCCCATTACAATGAGCATGGGCGTATCCGTATCCGGCATCTGCTCCAACGTTGCTGAAAACACGGAGGAAATGCCGAACACCAGAAGGCAGAGCAGGGTCATGACCGTGGCTACCGGCCGTTTCAGTACAAGTCTTGTAAGTCCCATATGTATGCCTCCCTATTCTGCACGGTTGTCTGCGGCCGTCTGGGCGTCTGGCCCTGGCTGGCCCTGGGTATCCGCACCTGGCTGGCTTTGGACATCCGCACCTGGCTGACCCTGGGTACCCGCTCCTGACTGGCCCTGGACATCCGCTCCTGGCTGGCCCTGGGTATCCGCACCTGACCGGCTCTGGGCATCCGCTCCTGGCTGGCCCTGGGCATCTGCACCATCGTCCTGACCGTCTTCCGACCTCAGCTGTACCCTGGCGCCCTCATACAGATTAGAAGACCACGTGCTGACAACCAAATCGTCAGCGGACAGTCCCGACAGTATCTCAGCGTGTTCCGCATCATAAAGCCCTACTTCCACCGGCACCATCGCCGCAACACCATCCTGGTAGAGGTAAACATATCCGTCCCCTCCGCTGTAGTAAACAGCATCCACCGGAATCATCATTGCGTTTTCCGTATGCTCAGTCACCAGATTCAGCTTCACGGTGCTGCCAGTGGCAATGCCGTGTGCATTTTTCAGTTCTGCCTTTACCTTAAAAAGGCCGGTATCCGAATCCACCATGGAACTGATTTCGCTGATATATGCCTCATACCCCGTGCCATCCTTCTGTATATCCAGCCTGTCGCCAACGGCAATATTCCCCATCATCCGTTCTGTCACGTAGAAGGAGACACGTTTTTCCCCTTCCCCTGCAATAACGCACAGCTGGGCTGACTGGGAGACACGGTCATGGACCTCTATGTCGCAGCTTTCGATCTTGCCGCTGATAGGCGCCGTGACCGTGCTGTATTCCACCTGCCTGTCATAGGCCAGCTTGGCTGATTCATACTGCAGCCTGGCTGACTTGACCTTGTTGATATACTGTTCATACTCCTGGTCTGACAAATCGCCGCTGGCGTACAATATCTGCATCCTGCTCAGATTGCTCTGGGCCTCGGAAAGGGATACGGACGCGGAATCCATGGAATTCCTGGCAGTCTCCACCTGCTCCGTATCAATCTCACACAGGACCTGGCCCTGTTCCACCATGTCACCTGCTTTTACCAGCACACTTGTTACATCGCCAGAAGCCTTGGCATATACATAGACAACGTCAGAGGGTTCCACGGTTCCGGTAAGCCCCGTGGTCAGGCTGATATCCCCAACGGACGGCTTCTGCGCCTTCACGATGGTTGCCGCCGCCTCCTGCCCCATTCCCACAGGGCCCTGCTGTCCTTTTTTCTTTCCTGACAGCACAAGAAGGACTGCCACAACTGCAATGGCTGCTCCGATTCCTATCTTTACCTTCATTTTCTTATCCATTGTCGCTCTCCTTTACCATTTTGCATTCGTCTCATATAGTAAAACCTGAAGATAAATTGAACATTAACAAAAGCGGTTGTACACGAATAAAAAAAGTGAACTTTCTGTGATTTATTCATGTTCACTTTATATTTGGATGCTATAAATGTATAATAGATTTCAGATGGAGGAGAATGCCATGTTCCAGATTTTAATCGCTGAAGACGATAAGAATACAAGAAAATTAATGGAGGCTGTCCTGAAAAGCAACGGTTTCAACCCAATTCCGGCCAGCAGCGGGGAGGAAGCCTTAAAACTCCTTGACAGCCACCACATCGACCTGGCCGTGCTGGATATCATGATGCCGGGCATGGATGGATACGAGCTGACCACACAGCTGCGTTCCATGGATTACAACCTGCCCATCCTCATGGTCACCGCCAAGCTGCTGCCAGAGGACAAACGCAAAGGATTCATGGCCGGAACAGACGACTACATGACAAAGCCGGTGGATGAGGAGGAAATGGTCCTGCGCATACGCGCCCTGCTGAGAAGGGCGCAGATTGCCAGCGAACGGAAAATCACCATAGGAAACGTAATCCTGGACTATGATTCCCTTTCCGTCACCAGGGATGGCAGCAGCCAGACACTGCCCCGGAAGGAATTCTATCTTCTGTACAAGCTACTGTCCTATCCCGGCAAGATATTTACCCGCATCCAGCTCATGGATGAGATATGGGGAATCGAATCGGAAACCGATGACAATACCATCAATGTACATATCAACCGGCTGCGCAAACGGTTCGAACACTATCCGGAATTCACCATCGAAACCATACGCGGCCTGGGCTACAAGGCGGTGAAACATATATGAAACACAAGCCGAAACACAAACCACTGGGAACCATCACCCTGGTATTGTCCCTTATCATATTTGTCATCATGTTTGCAGTCATGACCCTCCAGGGCGCCCTTATGTACCTGTACCTGAAAATCTGGTATCAGGCCGACATACCCATGCCCCAGTTCTGGCGTCCCATTCCATTCATCATCCTGGTCAGCGCCCTGGTGGGGATGGTCCTGACCATCCTGGCCAGCCGGATTCCCTTAAGACCCATCCGGGATCTGATAGACGCCATTAACCAGCTGGCCGACGGTAATTTCCATGTGCGGGTCCATCTGGATTTGACGCATGAATTTGTCCGGCTTTCCGAGAGTTTTAATTCCATGGCCCAGGAGCTTGAGAATACCGAGCTTCTGCGCTCTGACTTCATCAATAATTTCTCCCATGAATTCAAGACCCCCATCGTGTCCCTTCGGGGGTTTGCAAAACTGCTTAAAAATCCGGATCTGTCCCAGGAGGACCGGGACGAGTATCTGGATATCATCATCCATGAATCCACCCGCCTCTCCCAGCTGGCGACCAATGTGCTGAATCTTTCCAAAATTGAGAATATGAGCATACTATCTGATATGGAACGGTTTGACCTGACCGAGGAAGTGCGCCAGTCCATCCTTCTGCTGGAATCCAAATGGCAGAAAAAAGAACTGGAACTGATCATCGATATGGACGAGGTCAGCTATCATGGCAGCCGGAACCTGTTAAACCAGGTCTGGATCAACCTGATTGACAATGCCGTCAAATTCTCCCCTGACAGGGGAAAAATCAAGATAAAGCTGCATCAGCAAGACGGCAATACCATATTCCAGATCATTGACAATGGATGCGGCATGAGCCAGGACATGCGTCTTCACATATTTGACCGTTTCTATCAGGGGGATCCCTCCCACACTACCGAGGGCAACGGTATCGGACTGACCGTGGTGGATAAGATTGTCCGTCTGCACAAGGGACATATCACGGTGGGAAGCGAAGAAGGTATCGGCACCACGTTTACAGTCACCTTGCCAGAAATCCAGACGGGCTTCATTCCGGATATGGAGAAGCCCTGTCCTATGTAGTCTTATAAACGGATGGCCTGCCATCCGTTTATCCCTCTTCTGTCTGCCTTCTGATTGCCTTTCATCTGCGTTCTGCCTGCCTTCTGATTGTCTTTCGACTGCGTTCTGCCTGCCTCCTGATTACCTTTCATCTGCGTTCTGCTTGTCTTCTGATTGTCTTTCGACTGCAATCTGCTTTTCTTCTGCCCATTTTCCTTTTGCCCTCCTTCCACCTGATTCTTACCTTCCCTCCATCTGCCCTTTGTCTTTCTTCTATCCGTCTTTTGCCTCCCCTACATCTGCTTTTAATTTCTCTCCTATCACCCCCATCCCCATCGTTTATTCCCCATTTTTGGGGTCTGTACAATTTACAAACAAATTAATCCTTGTTTTCCTTAATTTCAATGAATTAATTTTAACATTAATTAACGAGTCATTTTAAATGAATTTATTTCTATTTTATATGCATTATATCCAAAAATATCAAACTATACCTCTTATATATTGACTATTATACACATATCCATTATAATAATATTAACTTAAAACTAAATCTTAAAAACATCTTTTCGATTTAGCTTTAGCAAAATACACGTGTATTCAACTTTATATTTTAATGTGATTCCAATGGATGACAACTGTTTAAAAGGAGAGGGAATTATGCGGAAACGATTATTAAGTATGTTATTATGCGGAGCACTTGTAAGCACATCATTAATGGGATGCGGTTCCAAGGCCGGCACCACTGACCAGACACCTGCAGCAGATACAAAGACCGAGGCAGGCGCCACAGAAGCGCCCGCCGCACAGGCAGCCGACCCGGCGGGCGGCGGGACCACAGGCACCAACACCTTTGTGGATGGCGGAACCGAGATGGCGCTGTGGACCTTCCAGGAGCTTCACGTAAACTTCTATACGGAAATGGCGGACAAATGGAATGAATCCCATCCGGATAAGCCCATCAACCTGACCGTGACCACAGGCGAAAGCTCCGCCGTACATACAAAGCTGCTGGTAGCCCTCCAGTCAGGCACGGGCGCCCCTGATATCGCAGATATTGAAATCGGAAGATACGCCACATTCTTAAAGGATAATTACCTGCTGCCCATCAATGACGTGGTAGAGCCGTACAAGGATGACATTGTCATGTCCCGTGTTAACATGTACGGGGATTCAGAGGGTAACCAGTACGGTATTGATTTCCATCTGGGTGCCAGCGTGTGCTATTACAACATGGATATCATGGATGCCGCTGGTGTTGACCCCGGGACCATCGAAACCTGGGATGACTACTACAATGCAGGCCTTACGGTTCTTGAAAAGACCGGCAAACCTATGTGCGCGGTAGAACTGAGCGACCTGTTCCTTCCCCAGCTTCTGCTTCTGGAAAAGGGCGTGCAGTATGTGACCGAAGACGGCCAGCCAAACATCGATACGCCGGAGCACGGCGAGGCCATCACCTTCATCCGCAAGATGATTGACGCAGGCATCTGTGAAGTTGCCCCTGGCGGCAAGTTCCACTGTGAGGAATGGTACGGCCACCTGAATAATGCCGGGGTTGCCTCCATTGCCATGCCGCTGTGGTACATGGGACGTTTCACGGATTACTGTCCTGACTTAAACGGTAAGATTGCAATTTATAAGATTCCTGTATGGAACAAGGGAGATACCCGCTGCGTGCTCCAGGGCGGAACCGGGACCAGCGTAACCAACCAGTCCGCCAACCAGGACCTGGCAAAGGAATTCCTGGCATATGCAAAGCTGTCCGAGGAAGGCAACCGATATATCTGGGAGAAATTAGGATTCGACCCAATCAGGACCTCCCTTTGGGATGACGGGGAACTGACCCATGACCAGAACAACAAATTCATCCAGTACTTCAGGACCAATCCATTTGACGTGCTGAACGAAATCAGGGCTGAATACGGAATTGACCTGACCGCCCCCAATATCTCCGGCGCATACGCCAATGTCCGCAGCATACTTGGAACCACCACCTACACCAATGCATTTGAACTTTCATTGGACGAGGACGTGGACCAGCTGCTTGAGAATGAACAGGCCAGCGTCATTTACGATGAATAATATCTGAATCCCGCGTATGAATCAAACAGTATGAGGAAAGGGGGCGCCATCAACAATCCCTGCGCCCCCAAGCATACGTTTATCCCATGAATGGAGGAATCGAGATTGAACCGCAAAAAGATAGTTTCTCATTTTCTGTATTCCCAGAAAGTGGCACCGTATGTCTTCATACTGCCATTTATCCTGACCTTTTCCATCTTTTTTGTGTATCCGGTCATCAATACCGTGGTCATGAGTTTCCAGAAGGTATCCGGTTCAGGCAATACCTTTGTGGGTCTTAAAAACTATAAGTCCCTTATGAACCCTATCTTTTTTAAGGCGGTCAGGAACAGCATGTTCTACACAATCGTGACCCTGTGCCTTATGATACCGGTCCCTATGCTCCTGGCCACCATACTTAATTCCAAGCTGATGAAATGCAAGACCGTCTTTAGAAGCTCCATGTTTGTACCGGCCCTTACATCCGTGGTGGTTGCAGGCACCATCTTCCGCCTGATTTACGGCGAACTGGAAGGTTCCTTTGCCAACCAGGTCATGGCCATGTTGGGCAATGGTCCCATTGTGTGGCTGAGAAAGCCCCTGACCGTATGGATTGCCCTTTTTACCATCTGCATGTGGCGCTGGACCGGTGTCAATATGATGTACTACCTGTCCGGGCTTCAGCAGATTCCCGAGGAACTGTATGAGTCCGCTTCCATTGACGGCGCCTCTGCCCTTCAGAAATTCAGGCACATCACCCTTCCGCTTTTAAAGCCCACAACGGTCTATGTGCTGACCATATCCATATTTGCCGGACTGGCAATGTTCACGGAATCCTACATCCTGTTTAACGGCAACACCTCGCCCAACAACGTTGGCACCACCATTGTGGGTTATCTGTACAGGATGGGCTGGGAACAGAACAACATCGGCCTGGCAAGCGCCATCGGATGCTTCCTTCTGGTCATGGTCCTGATCATCAACCTGATACAGCTGGGCATCAACGGAACGTTCCGAAAGGAGGACTAGAGGATGAAAGCCAAAAAAAATGCATTTTCCATCTGTCTTGTCCTGTTCTTCATCCTTGTGGCAGGCATCACCCTCCTGCCCCTGGTCCTGCTGGCCGTTGCATCCTTAAGCCCGGGATCCGAACTGATGAGGAACGGACTGAATTTTAACATTGACTTTGCCAAGGCTTCCCTGAACAACTATGTACAGCTCTTTGGCGGCAATAATTCCTATTTTTACTGGTACAGGAACAGCCTGACCATCACCATTGTCCAGGTGGCCATGACCTTATTCCTCAGCGCATGCGTGGGCTATGGGTTTGCCATGTACGACTTTAAGGGTAAGAACCTCCTGTTTGTCTGCGTCCTCCTTGTGATGATGATACCTACGGAAATCATCCTCCTTCCACTGTACCGCATGACCATTGCCATGAAAACCATCGACACCATGTGGGGCATCATCCTTCCCTATCTGGTCCTCCCCATGCTGGTATTCTTCTTCCGCCAGTATCTAAGCGGTATCCCAAGGGATTTCCTGGATGCCGCCAGGGTGGACGGCTGCACGGAATATGGCATTTTCCTTAAAATTATGTTACCATTAATGAAACCGTCCTTTGCAGCCATGGGCATCTACCAGGGCATGCAGAGCTGGAATAATTTCCTGTGGCCCATGATTGTCATGCGCACCGCCACAAAGATTACGCTGCCCGTCGGACTGGCAGGACTGATTACGCCTTATGGCAACAACTATGATATCCTGATTGCAGGCTCCTGCTTTGCAATCATACCGATCCTGATCCTGTTCATCTGTTTCCAGTCTTACTTTATCGACGGGATGACTGCCGGCGGCGTGAAAGGATAGGCCCTGACAGGATCCGGAATCGGAATTTGAAGGCAGGAAGCAGGATTCGGAAGAGGGATTTGGAAGCAGGACATACAACCGGCCGCGCAGCTGCGGCCGCTACGAGGAGGAGTGGTTATGAGAGTCAGCATATCGGAAGATAATCTGGAGTTCTTCGAGGCGCTTGCAAGCCCCGTGCGCCTGAAAATCATCGGCTGCCTGTCCAAGCGCAGCATGAACATCAAGGAACTGGCAGAAAATGTCGGCGTCAGCAGCGCCATCATGACTTCCCATATCAAAAAGCTGGAGAGCGCCCATCTGGTGGAATCCAAGAAAAGCAAACAATACGGAAAAGTATGCAGTCTGGTGGGAACCAACTACATGCTGCTCTTCCCCACGCCGCGCCTGGCCGTTACCCATTACGATGTAAACCTGAAGGTGGGCCAGTACACCCGTGCCGAAATCTCCCCTACCTGCGGGATTGCAACCGAACACAGCGTAATCGGGGATTACGACGACCCGCGCTGCTTCTATGACCCAAGACGTGAGAACGCGGAGCTTATCTGGTTCTCAAAGGGGTATGTGGAATACTACATCCCCAACTATGTGCCGGATGACTGCCAGGTTACCAGCATAGAAATCTGTGCGGAAATGTGTTCCGAATACCCGGATGTGAAGATTGACGCCGTATCCGACATAGACCTTTTCCTCAATGACGAGCATCTGTGCACCTGGCAGTCCCCCGGGGATTTCGGCGACAGGCGCGGCAGGTATACGCCTTCCTGGTGGCACGCCGGGCAGTACGGTATCCTCAAACGCTATGAAATCAACAGTTTGGGCGTTTACCTGGACAAGGAACTGAAGGCAGAAAAGCCACTGGGACATTTCCATACGGAAAAGGATTACTGGACACTGCGCTTTGCAGTAAACGAGGACTCCGGCAATCCCGGCGGCCTGACCTTATTCGGCAGCAAATTCGGGGATTACCCCCAGGATATATATGTATGCGTGAGATATGAATGACCCATAAACCAATTTTCAGGAGGAATATCATGAGCAGCAAAAAGGCAAAAATGATTGTAGATAAAAGTTTCAGGATTGCACCGGTGGATAAGCGCGTATACGGATCCTTCATCGAACACCTGGGAAGGGCTGTGTACAACGGTATCTATCAGCCAGGACACCCCTCGGCAGACGGGGAGGGCTTCAGGAAGGATGTGCTGGAGCTGGTAAAGGAACTGCAGGTTCCCATCATCCGCTATCCGGGAGGCAATTTTGTATCCAATTTTTTCTGGGAGGACAGCGTGGGGCCAAAAGACCAGAGGAAGAAGCGTCTTGACCTGGCCTGGCGCACCCTGGAAACCAATGAATTTGGTCTGGGAGAATTTTCCAAATGGACGAAGAAGGCCGGGTCTGACATCATGATGGCCGTCAACCTCGGCACCAGGGGGATTGCGGACGCCCTGAACCTGTTGGAATACTGCAACCTTGACACAGACACCTATTACAGCAATTTGCGTAAAAGCCACGGCGTAAAGGAACCATATAACATAAAGACCTGGTGCCTTGGCAACGAGATGGACGGCCCATGGCAGATGGGACATAAGACAGCCTACGAGTACGGACGCCTGGCAGCCGAGACAGCCAAGGCCATGAAGGAAATGGATTCCTCCCTGGAATTCGTCAGCTGCGGAAGCTCCAATGTGGACATGGCCACCTTCCCTGAATGGGAAGCCGTGTCCCTGGAACAGGACTACGATTATGTGGACTACATTTCCCTTCACCAGTATTACGGAAACTATGACAATGACACCGAGGACTTCCTGGCCAAGACCCAGGACCTGGAACGTTTCATCCACACGGTAACCGCCACCTGCGACTATATCAAGGCCAAGAAGCGCAGCAAAAAAACATTGAACCTAAGCTTTGACGAATGGAATGTATGGTTCCACTCCAAGGCGTCCGACAGCGAGGAGATGGCAAACCGTCCATGGCAGACAGCCCCCCATCTCCTGGAAGATATCTATGACTTCGAGGACGCGCTTTTAGTTGGCCTGATTCTCATCACCTTCCTGAAACATGCGGACCGCTTAAAGATTGCCTGCCTGGCACAGCTTGTCAATGTAATCGCGCCGATTATGACGGATAACGAGGGCGGCGCCTTCCGCCAGTCCATCTACTATCCTTTCCTGCACGCATCCAGATATGGACGCGGCATTGCCCTGACGCCCGTGATCAGCTCCACCTGCCATGACACCAGCAGACACGGGGAGGTAACGGACATTGACGCCGCAGCCGTATATAATGAGGAGAAGGACGAGGTCACCATCTTCGCGGTCAACCGCTGTGCCGGACAGGATATCCCATTCGAAGCAGACTTAAACAGCTTTGAGGGCTACCGTGTCATCGAATATCTTGCAATGGAGAATGACGATATGAAGGCGGTTAATTCCCTTACAGGCGAAAAGGTGACGCCTTATCCCAAAAAGGAATATCAGATGGAGGACGGCATTTTCACAACGGTCATGAAGAGCTGTTCCTGGAATGTGATACGGCTTGGGAAGTAATCCGCATTTGTACGCCACCCTTATGATTATGAATTGCCGCAGAACAACCAGGAATAAATACATTACGAATTAAATACACAAAAACAGGGCTGTCCCCAGACCCAAACCGGTATGCGGACCGGTCATATGTCCGGGAGACAGCCCCCTTTCTGCAGTTGTATGAACTGGTTATTTTTGATAATCCCTGTGTATATCTGTTTATTCCTGGAAATCCTGATGTTTCATTTTCTCGATTTCCTTGTATGCTTCAAGAAGCCCGTTTTTAATCGCCTTTTTGAATACAAAATAGGTAACAGTGAAAATAAGTGCAAAGATACCGATGTATAACAAAAGTGCAAAAATAAAAAAGAAAACGCCCATACCTGTTGCCATACTCATTTTATCCCTCCTTATCATGCCATAGCAGTGTAATATATTCCATTATATGACAAAAAGGGCTGGAAACAAAGTATACAAAATCTTAATTTTCATTGATATCCGTTAATCATTATCCGGCATGATTTTTACAATGACCATGATCTGCTTCACAAAAGCACCTTCCTCCAGCTCCATATCTTCTATATGGGACTGGGCCGGAAAATCGTAGGTCTGTTCCTCCACCTCCAGGTAAAGCCAGTTATAGGCAGCTTCCCTTGCATTTTCCACCGCATCCTCCAGATCCGGGCCATCTGCCTCGCAGCACTCCAAATCCGGAAACACTACATGAAAACCCTTATCATCCTTATGGGGTGTGAATACGGCCGGGTAAGTAAATGTCATATTTTCTTCCTCCAATATCTAAAATAAAGCAATATCATTATATACCGGTTTCCTCTGCTTGTACAGACTTAACCCCTCAATTCCTTTGCGCAGGACAGATAGTAATGTCTTCCATTTGCGCTTGTCTCATACCCTGCAATGGATTTAAGGGCATCTGATTTCAGAAGGGCCGCCTCCCGGTCATCCCCGTCACTGTCCAGCAGCTGGTCGCACAGTTCCAGGCACCACTGGTACTCCATCTCCTGACAGGCTTTTCTGGCTGCATTTAAAACCTCCGTCCTTCCGCCCATAAGCACCGTCCTTTTATCCGCCCTGGCTTTTGGCGAAAGGGGATGAAGATGGGTGGGATTCCCGTCAAACCAGCCCAGATATGCGGTATAGACGGCCCTGACGGTCCATTCCACACATCCATAATATTCCCCCAGATAAGGAAGGCTTTCATATTCCGGCGGCAGTTTGATCTCAGCCGCCAGCTGGTCCTCACTCCTGCCCAGGTTCATTCCCTCAAGGGTCTTTTCCAGTATATAATCAATGGCAGTCCTGAAATTACCCAGGACCTCTTTTATAGTATCATTCCCATATATGACGCCCGTATGCCCCGGAAGCAGATACTCTGCCGGATATGACATGAGGACATCCAGGCTTTTAATCCAGACGGCCAGGTCACGGTACTGGCTTCCGCGGATTGCATAAAGATTGGGGAAACAGCCATAGTAATTATCCCCGCAGCACAGCACCTTTTTCTCAGGGACCCACACCATGATCTGGTCCTCTGTCTCTCCGGGAAGACGGAGCATTTCCAGGCGCACCCCGTCTATCTCGCGGATTACCTGGTCCTGATCATACACAACAGAGGGCGGTACAAAAGCGTGGTGTTCCCCATAAGCCACGCCCTCCCTTGGCCCGATTCCCTGGGAAATGTTTTCCTCGTCCGTCAGCCTGTATCCAAACTGTCTGAAACCGCGCAGGTTCTGGATATCCTTAAGCCGCTCCGTCCTCTCCAGCACAGCCGTCTTAGGGGCAAAGGCAATGATCTCAGGTTTTCCCTCCAGGAAAGCGCCTGCGCCGCCACGGTGGTCCGGATGTCCGTGGGTATAGATGATTGTCCCCACCTCCTTCCCAGTCTTTTCCCGGATGATTGACAGCAGCTTCCTGCCCCTCTCCAGGGAATCTAAAGTATCAATCAGGATTACACCGGATTCCCCCTCAATCACCACCGCATTGCTGTGTCCCAGCCCCGATATGTGCCATATCCCGTCCGTAACCTTTGTGTGTGTCTCCTGATAACTGGCCTCTGTAAATTCCCGCAACTTCCTGCCGCCCTGTTCCATCAGCATAATGTGCCCGTCCTTTCTTCTTTCAATTCCAATTACAATAATAACTTTATTATAGCAGGGTTTTGGGGAAATGAAATCGTAATTATTCCGGCATTCATTCTGGCAAAATCAGTAAGAATAAGATAAACCTTGTGGCCGGAGCAATCGCGGAGCCATTCGCGGATATGGTTTGGCTGACTTTGAGGAAACCATGCAAGACCTCATGGCAGACAAAGCCTCGTATCAAGCGGCAAGGAAACTATACCTGTTTCCTTGTAATCGGCTTCCTATTTCGTAACAGACGCCATAAAACTGCACCCATAAAAAGACAGGGCACGGTGGCAATTTTTTTTGCTGGCTACCGTGCCCTGTCTTTTTTACTTTTTTTCACTATGCCATTCCTGCAATACTGCTTCCACTTGTGCGATAAGCTGTTCTTTGTTTGGAATATAAGAAACATACCGGGAAGCAAAGATATTGTTTGAAAGACCACCTAATGCATATTCGGCGGCTACGCTGTCTTTGTCCGTACACAAGATGATGCCGATAGGTGGATTGTCGTGTTCATCGTTTACCTCTGTTGCATAGTAATTTAAATACATATTTAGTTGTCCAACGGCTTCCGGCATAAGCTTAACCATTTTTAATTCTATCAGGACATAGGCGCGGAGAATCTTGTTATAGAAAACCATATCCACATAATAATGTGTATTGTTCAACGTGACGCGCTGCTGCGTCCCCACAAACATAAAACCGCGTCCTAATTCTAACAGAAATTTTTCTATCTGTTCGACAAGAGCCTTTTCAAGCTCCCTTTCCATAAGCGGCTTATTTTCCGGCAGCCCTAAAAACTCAAAGACATACGGGTCTTTTATCATATCTGCAGGCCGCGCCATTTCTATTCCCTTTTCTGCAAGAGCAAGAACCTTTTCTTTGTTGGCTTTCCCGTCTGACAGCAGCAAACGCTCATAGAGAGAGGTCGAAATCTGACGTTTCAGTTCCCGTATCGACCACCCGGAGTTAATTGCTTCCTTTTCGTAAAAGCGGCGCTTATCATCATCTGAAATCGTCAAAAGCTCACAGTAATGCGACCATGACAATTCAACAGACACCGTCTGTTGAATTTGATAGGTCAGATAAAAGCGGCGCATGAATTGAATATTAGAAACAGAAAAGCCTTTTCCAAATTCTTCTGATAGCTCTTTGGATACTTCTTTTAGTGTCTGTTTTCCGTAAGCGGCGCGTTCCTGACTATTTTGTTCATGCTCTACAATAATGCGACCGATGTTCCAGTAAGTAGACAGCAATTCCGTATTGACTTGTACCGCGGTACGCTGACGTGCGCCGGATAATAATTCTTTGATTTCCTGTACCATAGAAGTAGTATATGATAAATCGCTCATAATTATAGCCCTCGTTCTTGCTTTCTGTTTCTGATTATATCATAAATCCCTTGCTATTTCTATTGTAATAAATACCCGGGTTGATAAATGGGAAATTATATTCTAAACAACATCAAAAATCGGCTAAATATTCACTACATAATTTTTCTCCATATATGGTAAGTGAGCTTGTATTTCATTATCCACAGACACATTCCATAAATCTTCTTATCTTCTGCCTGCTCCAGACATTATCCTTCCCATCCTCCATAAGGCAGGAACTGACAATCATTCCATCGCAGTGTTTAACTGCTTCCCCCACATTTTTCTCCGTGATGCCTCCGCCCAGATAGACAGGGGCCTGCGGGTACTGTTTCCTCACCCGGTCCGCCAGGTCCAGGGATTCCTCAAAGTTCTTCCCGGTCAGTATCAGACCGTCAGAACCGAACTTTAACGCCTGTCCGGCAGCCGTCTCAATGGGAAGAGGACCCAGCGGGACACCTGTACGGTCATAGATGTCCGTAAGTACACGGACAGGCCGATCCATGTCTTTTCTTGCTTCCCATACTTCCCCTGCGCGGCCGGTCATTACGCCTCCTGCCTTAACCATGGCTCCGATAAACACTTTCTGCCTGATGAAGTCCGCGCCGCAGGCATTTGCAATATACATTGCGGCAGAAGGGTTGTTTGCCTCCAGTATTATCCCCAGGGACAGATCCGGAAACATCCGTTTTACCGTTCTGCCCAGGGCCGAAAGGATGGCCACGTTTTTTAATCCGGCCAGCTCTCCCGGCGTCTGGTCCTGTATCATCATACTTGTGATCCCGCATTCCGCGTGTATGCCTATCTGCTCCAGCAGCCAGCTTTCCAGCCCTTCCAAATCAAGCCTGTCTGCCCCAAAAGGCGGAAGATGAACCACTCCCGTTATCCTGCATGACTTTCCCATCCTGTATCTCCTCCTGATCCAACTCTTTTCATCATTCCGGTTCCCGGCATAGAGGATTGTCCTTAAAATCCCCATTCCTCTACCGGCACCTGCCCAGCCAGTTTTTCCACCTCACTGCGTTTCCTCCCTGCCACTCCCTCAAAGCCAAACGCCTCGATACACAGGGAAGCCAGGGCAGCCCCATATGTGCCGCTGCTTTTCCAATCCCCTGTCCTGCACCAGGCGGACAGGAATCCGCCGTTAAACGTATCCCCCGCGCCAGTAGCATCCTTTACCACCGTATGCCGGATCCCAATCCGGTAGGCTGTCCTGCTTTGGAAATCATAAATATCAGCTCCCTGTTCCGCCCGTTTTATCACTGCTGCGGTAATGGAGGTTGCGGCCAGCCGCCTTATCAATGTCTCCGTGGAATCCCCGCAGCCCGGCCAGAGCAGGTCCAGTTCCACATCCGAGGGCAGGAATATGTCACACCAGCTTAAAACCTCCCTCAGGCTTTCCCCGTCCTTTTCAGCAAAATATTCACTGGTATCCACACAGACCTGCATTCCGCGTTTTTTCGCCCATTTCGCATATTCCAGCTGAACAGCCGGCAGCATGGGCGGCAATACCAGGACCGTATATTCTTTGCGGGGCAGATGTCTTGGGGTCTGTTCCAAGGTTTTCTCATACCATATCTTCCTGGCATGGCTATGTGTCACCCTTTCAAACTGTTCCGAATATTCCATGAAGCTTCTCCGCTGCTCACCAAGCACCGGAAGTACCTCAGACACATCAATCCCCAAACCTTCAATCCGCTGCAATACTTCCCTCGGGAAATCACTGCAGCAGGTGGTTAAAAGCCCGGTGGTCCCGCCATATACGCTGGCAGCCACCGATGTATATAAGGCCGCTCCTCCGGGAACCTGGTTTTCTTCCCGGTCCGGGGTTTTAATCCGGTCCAGTGAAAGATGACCTGCCACCAATATTTTTTCCTCTCCCATCCCAATCCCCCTAATCAAGATTAACGGTTCCTCTTGTCAACATCCGGCTTACCTTTTTCCGGAACGGATCGTTATGGCTCCTGCGGTCCGGATCCAGCCCCAGTTTCCTGGAAAAATAATAAGCTGTCAGCTGTATGGGGACCGCATACAGCAGAGGCGCATATAATTCCTCCACATCCTCCGGCATGGCAAACGCATATTTCCCCATATCACATAGTTCCTCACTATTGGAAATCACAAACAGGTCACAGCCAAAATGGCGGAGACACGCCCCAACCTCCATGGTTCTCTGGAAACTGTCCCCCTTGGGCGCCACAAGGAAAACCGGACAGTTCTTATCAATCACCCAGAATTCCTGATGCGCGAACTCTTCGCTCTCCTGGCCTATGGCGGTCACCCCGCAGACTTCCAGGAATTTGGCTGCCCCGTATTTGGCTGTTGCGAAGCTCTGACCTGCGCCCAGTATATAGACAGGGAACTGATGTCCATTATAGATAAAGTTCTCTCCTGCCTGCCTTGCCGTATCCTGGCACTGGGTAACCACATGGGAAATCAGTTCCATTGTCCGTGCCAGTTCCTTTTGGCATCCATCCCGTCCTGATTCCCGGCTAAGCCCTGCGCCCAGGCAGAACAGGGCATATAAGGTGCCGGTGTAGGTTAATGTCCCGGGCGTCCAGCCCGGTTCCTCCTTAAGCCCCAGAAAAACAGGGTGGCTGCACACTTCATAGAGACGTCCGGTCAGGGAATTGGTGATTCCCACCACATATGCCCCTCTCTCCTGTGCCGCCTTCACAGCCTCCACGGTCCGGGCCACGTTGCCGGACATAGAAACCGCAATCACCGTGCTCTCCTCATCCACCTGGTGAATCCCATATGTGGAGAACTCCAGTGCTGTCATCGGAAAGCAGAGGCTGTCCGTCTTTTTCAAGAAATAATTTTTAACAGCCAGCCCCGCAAAGTAGGAATCCCCGCATCCCAGGAAAAAAATTTTTCTGTCCTTCCCCTTTTCCATTATTTCCTTACAGGTCTCTGCTACCGCTGCCTCAATCTGTTTTAAACCCGGGCCCAGACTCCCCTGCCGTTCAATCTCCGTCATCATATCCCGATATTCCTGCATAAAAACCTCCCTTTATAATACTGATGTTGTAATCAGGCCCACTGCCGTGACCCTTAACAATACAAGCGCTGCAAACAGGCACACAAGACCGGCTGTCATCCCAAAATCCCGGCCGGTAAAAGGCCGTTTACTGATGGATGTCCGTTTCCCGTTTCCCGATTCAAATCCCCTGGCCTCCAGACTTACGGATATCTGTTTAATCAGTCCCAGGGCCCTTGAGGACAGCGGAATCAAAATTGCCACATTCTTTTTAATCCTGCCATACAGGCTCCCTTTGTCCATCTCCAGCGCCCGTGACCGCTGCGCGTCCTTAATGGTATGAAGATCGTTGATGATTAACGGCACAAAACGCAAGGACATTGAGAAGGAAAATGCCATCTTATACGGCATCCCCAGTGTTACCAGGCCCAAAGTAATCTCACTGATACTGGTGAACATCATCCAGTAGATACTCATGAGCACAATGGTGCAGAAACGGAACGTCATGGCAATTCCATACCAGACGCCTACCGAATAAACTTTAAGCCCTCCGGCCTGTGCCAGCACCTGTCCCTCCTTCAGCGTAAAGGGCCAGATTACCAGGGAAAATATCACAATCAGCAATGCAACGCTTTTCAACAGCTTAAGGGACTGGCCGATTGGCAGCTTTGCCGCTGCGCCTACAAGGATTACCCCCAGGAACAGCCCTGCCAGGATTGCCGGATGGTTCGTTAAAAGGCAAATCACGAATGTACCGATAAATAACAGATTCTTTGTGACAGGATGCAGATGATGAATCACCGAATCCCGGTCAATGTAACTGCCTACTGCATTCATATCCGGCCACCTCCATAAATTCTTCATTATTAAGCAAAACAGATGTCCAGCCCAGTTCCAGCCCAAGCTGTGTTATCTGCGGCGGGAACAGATATGCCTCCCGCAGCCGCTCCTTCTCCCTGAACACCTCCCGGATTCCTCCCTGCAGGGTAATATTCCCATCCTGCACCACCCAGATATTCCGGGCATGCTCGGCCACAAACTGCATATCATGGGTCACCAGCAGGATTGTCTTTCCCTCCTGATTCAGACGGTCCAGGATACTGCCGATCCGGTCCTTGAAAGACTTGCTGAGTCCTGTGGTAGGCTCATCCACCACAAAAATGTCCACATCCATGGCTATGACACAGGCCAGGATCAGAATTTGTTTTAATCCGCGCTCCAAAGACAGGGGCGTCTCATTCCTCCATTCCTCCAGTCCGCTGATTTCCATGGCCCGTTCCACTGCTTCCTTCACCTTTCCCTCATCCCATCCCAGATTTCTCGGACCAAAGGCAATCTCTTCCTCCACGGTCTGGTTAAACAGCTGGTGATCCGGATTCTGGAACACATACGCAGTGCTATGGGCTAAATCAGCCACGGAACAGGCTGCCGTATCCCTTCCGCATACATACACATGACCGCCGGTAGGTTTTAAAAGCCCATTTAGATGTTTCACCATAGTGGTTTTTCCCGCTCCATTTTTTCCTAGGACCGCGATAAAATCCCCGGTCTGTATGGATTGGCTGATATCGCTCAAAATCTCCCGTTCGCCGTAGGAAAACACCGTATGCTCATAAGCAGCCGCCTCGGGCCTTTCCCCATCCCCTGTTTTTGCCTCATGTCTGTCAACAGCTGATGCTTCTGTTTGTGTCAGCCCTTCCAGGGCCAGTGCACGTCTGGCCTCTTCCACGGTAAGGAATACCGGGTATTTACCGTCAAACCCCATCTGCTTCCATAAAAGAGACACATCCGGAACATTAATCTTTGCCTTTTTTAAGAATTCCGTCCTGGCCATCACTTCCCTTGTGGGCCCCTGGGCAATGAGTTTTCCTTCCTCCAGGACCAGAAGACGGTCCGCCACGGTTACAAGATAATCGATATCCTGCTCCACCACGATTACTGTATTCTCCCCGCTTCCCGCCAGATTCCCCACGATTTTGAGGACTTCCGCCTTCCCCACCGGATCCAGCTCCGTTGTAGGCTCATCCAGGATTACGATATCCGGTGCGGAAATAATGGAAGCCGCGATGGCAAGCCGCTGCTTTTCCCCGCCGGACATACGGAACGGAGCCCTCTTCTTGTAATCCAGAGGCAGCCTTACTGTTTCCATTACCTGATCCATCCTCATGCGGATTTCCTCCGGTTCCATGCCAAGGCTTTCCGGAGTAAATGCCAGGTCCTCCTCCACGGTTGTACCCAGTATCTGGGTTTCCGGATTTTGAAATGTCATGGATACATGGGGCACCAGCTTTGCAGTGGATCCAGTCCGCACTGACAATCCGCAGACCTCCAGCTCCCCACCCCATGCCCCTCCTGTTTTATGCGGGATAATCCCTTTGATTGCAGAGCAGAGTGTGGTCTTTCCCGCGCCGTTAGGTCCGATGATCCCAATCACTTCCCCTTTGTGAATCTCAAAGCTGATATCATCCAAAGCCAGCTTATCCGTCCCGGGATAGCGGAATTTAAGATTTTTCGCTTTTATTAATGTTTCACTCATTGTATCTCCTTATTTCCTTTACAGATTCTCTACGGTAGTGGTGTTCTCCTGCCTCCAGTACATCCCATTCTTAACTGTAAAAGGATATAAAATCTTCAGGAAAACCGGTCCTAACAGCAATGGTGACAAAATCCTGTTCATCAGCAAGGCAAAGGGTTCCGTTGTCCATGCCGCCACCGGAGGCATGGTCCCCGTCACATCAATGAACCACGGCATTGATAACATCCCAAATCCGGCGCCGATGCATATGCCCGCAATATACTGCATCCAGCTGTTTTTGTTCTTTAGTGAAGCATCCCTTACAATCATCCCGGGTATCAGGGCAAATGCGAAGAAATTCCCCAAAAAACCACTGACGCTGGCAGGTGAGATAAAACCTTTCAATATGTCTGAAATCACATTTCCCAGGCCCGCCCCAATGGCCCCGGGTATCCCAAAAAGGATTCCCAGCACAGGAGTAATTGCCGCTCCCGGCCGGAAACTGATCCATCCAAACCGGATTGGTCCTGTGATAATCGCCGCCCCGGCATTTAATGCCGCAGATATTGCGATTATGGTAATCACAGAAGCGTCCCAGCGGATATGATGTTTCACAAGCTTCAGCCCGTCCAGCCTCCATTTGAATGACAGTAAAAATGCGATTCCCCCAAGACCAAACGATATAGCACCCAATACCCTTAAGATTCCCAAATAGTTTTCCATACCTCATTCTCCTTTTACTCTTTCTTCTTCATAAAAAACATGGCCAGCGCAACAACCAGAAGCACCGCTCCCACGGCCTGGAACATAGGTGTTCCGGCCTTCACCCCACCCATAAGGGCGCCGGCAATCACAAGCACCAGTAATACGACCGCCAGAACCGCTATTCCCTTTTTCGACATCTTATTCCCCCCTCTCGTTATAATGTTATTATGAAAACATAATATGTTAGACGAAAAGGAAAAGCTGGCATCCAGCTCTATCCTTACTCTTCTCCTGCAAGTTCCACCGTTATCTTCATCCGCTTACTATTAATAAGGGACCGGGTAATCAGGATCGGTCTTCCATTCTCCTCTACAATACTCCGGGTATCCAGCACCGGCGTGTCACAGCTGATTTTTAGATATCCGGCCTCCTCCCTGGTAGGCATGGCCGCCACAATCTCCTCTGTCCCATGGCTCAGCTGATGCCCCAAACGCCTGAGGTGTCCATAAATCGACTGGGTCAAATCACAATCCTTCAGCTTCTCACCGATTCCCGGAAAAACCTCCGAAGTACTTATATGGGTCGGAATACCGTCAACCGTCCTGAGACGGACAATCCGAAGCACACGGGTCCCCTCAGGTATCCCAAAGTCACCTGCATTGCGGGAATCCACGGCCGCCTCTTCCACTTTGAGGACTACCGCCCCTACGGTCCTGCGGCTCTGCTCCATCTCCTCCGTAAAACTCCGCAGCTCCTTGAACCGGAGATTATACTTTTCCGACTCCCCGTAGGATACAAAGCTGCCCTTTCCCTGTATCTTGTAAATCAGGTTCTGCTTGTTCAGTTCTTCCAGTGTCTTCCTGACCGTAATCAAAGATACCCCATATGTATGGGAAAGTTCCTTTTCCGAAGGAAGTTTCTCCCCTGCTTCCCAGATTCCCTTCCTGATGTTTTCCATGAAAATAGACAGAAGCTGAAGGTACAGGGGGATATTGTTGCCTTTATCTATAAATTGTGTTGCCATCTGTTTCACTCCTAACTTATTATGTTTTCATAATAACATGATATTAGCATTAGTACAATAAACATATTATTCAAAATTGCTTCTATTTTTTTATGCACTTTTTACAATTCCTAACTTATTTTCCAAAATCTCTTTATATCATATCTGTCCCAGTGCCGCCCGGCGCAAACACGTCCAGCGTCCTCCTTGTATCGAAACCGTAAATACTAACCATAATTATCCAGGCCTGGTCCAGGACTGATTCCATAAATAAGATTGCCATGCCAAACTCATTATACTATAATAAAACCAGTAGGAGGTTTTAGTGTGAAAGAAAGTAGAGGAAAACCATAAATGGACGCACTTAAATAAGCTGTCTAAGGCAGGCAACTTTTTGA